>CAZLDQ010000146.1:0-5774 GCA_964558295.1 uncultured Planctomycetaceae bacterium
TATTGACGTTTCTCGCTCACCGCCACTGCGCGCAAAAGCTGACGTGCACCCCTTCCGGGCTCCTGCGTTTGGAAAGACTTGTCAAGGGACTGGGAAAAGGTTAAATTACGTGTTTCTCACCACTGAGCAGATTGTCTAGACTTCGAAACCGGCCGCGGTAGAGCCCGGACACGAAGGTCTCTGTTTAGCAGATACCCACGAGACGAAGCGAGTTGGCGATGATGAAGACCTACATGGCAAAGCCGGGGGAACTCCAACAGAAATGGTGGCAGGTCGATGCGACCGGCAAGGTGGTCGGTCGGTTGGCGAGCGACATTGCCATGATCCTGATGGGCAAACACCGTCCGACCTACACCCCCCACGTCGACACGGGGGACTTCGTCATTGTCACGAATTGCGACAAGGTGGTCTTCACCGGAAACAAATGGCAGCAGAAACGGTACACTTGGTACACCGGCTATCCCCGGCAGCGGTCCGAGTCGGCCGCCGATCGGTTGGAGCTTAAGCCCGATCAGATTCTTCGCGACGCCGTGCGCCGCATGCTGCCCAAGAACAAGCTGGCCGTAAAAATGCTCTCCAAGCTGAAGATCTATTCCAGCAACGAGCAGCATCCCCACCAGGCTCAGCAGCCCCAGGCGATTGAACTGGGACTCAAGCCCCGTCAACCCGTCAAGAAACTACAATAGTCTTTCTAGGTAGGCAAGAAGGTCATCCATGGCAGAAGCCACGATTCCTGGCAAGGGCACCAACGACATCCTTGGCACTGGGCGGCGTAAGACGTCGGTCGCGCGTGTGCGCGTCCGGCCCGGCGAAGGCCGCATCCTGATCAATGGGCGGGCATTCGATGAGTATTTCCGCATCGAGCAGCAGCGTCAGTCGCTCTTGGCTCCGCTGGTGAAGACGGGGATGCGGGAAAAGGTGGACGTGATTATTCTCGCAGGCGGTGGCGGTCCCAGCGGTCAGGCCGACGCCTGCAAACTGGGAATTGCTCGTGCCCTGAAGAAGATGGATACGACGCTTGAGCCGGCTCTTCGCGACTATGGCTTCTTGACCCGCGACAGCCGCATGAAAGAGCGGAAGAAGTACGGTCTGCGCGGTGCCCGTCGTGGCACGCAGTTCTCCAAGCGTTAGTCTTTGTCCCGCTTGGCGAGCGAGGCCCAAGGCTTCGATCCCTTTCGAGTCACCAAGAACCACGAGCTGTCGGTCACCGCCGATGGCTCGTGGTTTTTATTTCCCTAGCTGGCCGGATACTTGGCCTCGTATGCTAGGGCCTCCAGGAACCGCCGGGCTTGGATGTAATCTTGGGGCGGGAAGTCGGCCACGCGCAGCTTGAGTTGCTCCAGGAGGGCTTTGGCCATCTGGTCGATTCGCAGATAGCCCCAGGTATTTATTCCGCCCAGATCCGCCCGGGTCGCAAACAGGGCTTCCAGTTCGGCTCGCGGCTTGGCAAACTCGTCCGCCTGCAGCAGGATCGGCCAACTGATCCTTCCGGTGATCGCATCGAACTCGGCCGGACTGAGCCGATCAGGCCGGCCGGACTGCGCGTAGCGGACCCACGCCTCGGGTCCCGCGCGTGGTCCCCGCTCCAGCAACCGATAGGTGCGGTTGGCCCGGCGCAGATCAAAATAGGTCTGTACGTAGTCGCGGGCGTTTTGCAGTTGGAGGGCCCGGGCCTGGGCCCCGAAAACGGCTGCCTGCGAGGTGAGGTAATTGTACTCGCCGCGAGCCCGGATTACGTCGCTGTAGCCTTGGGCTATGCTACCGGGGACCGTTGTGGCTCGCGCGGGGATCTGAACCGGAGCATAGACGCCCGAAGGAGGCGGATAGGATAATGCCGGATTGGTCTGGACGGCCGGTCCTGTGGGCGGCGGGAGCCCACCGTCGGGGACTCCCGGCGGTGGCTGCCCGAAGGCCATTCCGGTGGCCAATAGGCCAACAAGCAGGCCCAGGAATAATGTCTTCATGACCGAATGACTCCTCTGCGAAAAACCGCGTGGCGAAAACGCCTGACTGGGCTTTTGACAGAAGAGTTTTTTAGCAAATCCCGCGCCGGCTCATAAAGAACGCCCCCGACAAATCGTCGCGGAGCCAAGGCGGTGGCAATTGGGCGCCCCCAGCATTGCCAGCAGTCTCCCCGGCCCCGAGCTTGCCCGACGATTCACCCGGCGAGTTCCGTAGCCGTCCGGTTGAAATAGGCGATGCACTGGGCGATCTTATCGAACGAGGCGGGCGTGTAGGGCTCATACTCGATGGCAAACAACCCCTTGAACTGTTGGCGGCGAAGCTCCTGGAGAATCCCTCCGAGATCGCCTTTGCCCGTCCCCCAGGGAACACATTCCGCTTCCTTGCGTCCGAAGTCGCTAACGTCCTTCAAATGGAGCGAGATCAGCCGGCCCTCGAACTTCTTGAGCACCTCGACTGGGTTGAGCCCTGAGCGGACCCAGTGTCCCGTGTCGGCGCATGCCCCGATTCGCCGGCTGCGTCCCTTAACCAGCCCCAGCAGGGTTTCGGGGTTCCAATACTTCGATGGTGCCGGATGGTTATGAACCGCCAGGTAGATTTGGTACTCATCGCAGAGCTTTTCGAGCATGTCATAGGCTTCAAACGGCGGCTCGGCTACCAAAATCCCGATTCCCAGTTCCTTGGCAAAATCGAACGTCCGCCGGCAGACGTCTTCTTTGTCCAAGGCCTGGCAGTAGCAACTCACCAGCTTGACATTGCGGTCGGCCAACCGTTGCTTGAGTTCTTTGCGATCCTCGGCCGACATAGCCGGGTTGGTTTGAACCTTGAGCTTTTCAGGACTCAACCGCTGCCAAGTGAAGGCCTCAATTGCGTTGAGTCCCAGGGCGGTAACTTGGTCGATCGTTTCGTAGAACGTGAGCTGGTTGAAGCTGTAGGCCGCGCAACCGAGTTGCCATCCCAACCGGGCCGCGCCCGTCGGCGAGGAACCAGCCGCCCAGGCGCCAGAAGCACCCAGCGAAAGTCCGGCTCCGAATGCCATACTGGTTTTCAAAAAACAGCGGCGATCGACGATTCGGCACATCGGGCGACTCCTTGATCGAAGAAAAAGGCAGGCAAGATTGGCAGGATGCCCGCCATTATAGATACGGTTTCTACCCCAAGCAACAAACGGTACGGCGCAGTTCGCCGGCGGGCTTGCCCGTCGGATCGTCAACACAGTTCTCCTCACGCTCTGCCGAAAGCAAGAGCATCAAATACGGTGAACCATTGGCTCACCACAGTTCAGTCTACCGAATGGCGTGGCCCAATTTCCAGTCTCCCGTAAGTGTTTACCTGTGAGTCGGGATTCGAGTAGGAGAGGGGAGGACGCGGGGTTGTTTCGTCAACCCAACGGAAAAAACGTTGCGGGAAGTCTTCGGACGGGGGGCGGTGGCCTGACTTGTTGTGTCGGGTTGTGGCGAACAAGATCGGTCACGGCCTCTGGAGGGAATGCGCTCTGTGGCGTTCTGGACGATGGAGACAACGGAACGCCACAGAGGGCGTTTTCCGCGGGGTTTCTTCGCCATAACCCATTCTGGTTCGGTTGGTGTTCCATTGGCCAGTTCCTTTCAGCCAAGCTCCACAGGTTCAGATCCTCTGTTGAGCCTAGCAGATCCGAGGGCCAGAAGCGAGACGCGTTTTTGGGCCAGTTTGTGGGGTGACTCCGGCGCTTGGCTCAAGGTTCTGGCTTACGGCCAAACAGGGCTAACCGCAACGTGCTCCTTCTCGTCCCGGTCGCGGATGGACCCATCGGCATGGGGCTTGGGGTATCGCCGGGGCAGGGCGAGGGGAGGCGGGGAGTGTGCGCTCGGTGCAAAAGTTTGTTCGCATTATTTGCGTTGGCAGTCTCCTTGAGCAGGACTATACTGGCTGCAACCCCATGAGGAATGCCCCTATGGATCCCTTGGATCGTCGTGATTTCTTGAAAACGGCCGTTGGCGCGGCGGCTGTGGCGACGCCATGGTTTGCGCCGCATGTCGGCGCGGTGGAACCGGCCAGAGAGCGGATCAAGATCGGTCAGATCGGCATCGGGCATAATCACGGTGCCGCCAAAATGGCCACGTTGCGGAAGTTGAGCGACCAGTATGAAGTGGTCGGCGTCGTCGAGTCGGATCCCGAGTGGCGCAAGAAGCGGGAAAACGATCCGGCCTATAGAGATCTGCCCTGGATGACGGAAGAGCAATTGCTCAACACCAAGGGGTTGAAGGCCGTGGCTGTGGAGACGGATGTTTGCGATCTGGTGGCCACGGCCGCACGCTGCGTTGAGGCGGGGATGCATCTGCACTTGGACAAGCCGGGCGGGGAATCGTTCAGCGCGTTCAAGCGGGTATTGGATGAGGCGGGCCGGAAGAACCTGACCGTGCAATTGGGCTATATGTATCGCTACAACCCGGCGATGCAATTCTGTTTCCGCGCGGTGCGCGAAGGTTGGCTTGGGGAGGTTTTTGAAGTCGATGCCGTGATGAATCGCGATCAGCCGGTTGTCTACCGCAAATGGCTGTCGCAGTTTCGCGGCGGAACGATGTATATTTTCGGCGGGCACCTGATCGACCTGGTGGTCACCCTGTTGGGAAAACCCGACCGAGTCACGGCGTACCAGCGGCGAGCAGATCCCGAAGTCGATTTTTTTGACAACGGACTGGCCGTGCTCGAATACGCCAAGGCGACGGCAACGATCCGCACGGCGTCGTTGGAAGTCGAGGGCTATAAGCGGCGGCAGGTTGTCGTCTGTGGGGATCAAGGGACGATCGAGATTCGTCCCCTGGAGACCTTTGACGTCCATCCCGCTCAACCCCTCAAGCTCCAACTCACGCTTTCCCATGCGCGTGAAGAGTACAAGAAGGGTTGTCAGGAAGTCACGTTCCCGACGCCACCGGGGCGCTACGACGAGCAATTGATCGAGTTGGCCCAGGTCATCCGTGGCGAAAAGGCCAATCCATATCCCCTGGAGCATGAACTGGTCGTTCAGGAAACCCTGCTGGCGGCCAGTGGTTACCCGCTGACCTGAGGGTTGTCGCATGGTTCGACCAACGGACAGTAATACTTCGCCCCCGGCGGTTCAAGCCCGGGGGGCCAATGAGCGAATCGTCGTCGGGCTGGCCGGCTGTGGGATTCGCGGGAAGGTGCTGGCCACGGAGCTGCAGAAGCTTGGGGTTGAGTTGGCCTATGTCTGCGATCCGGACGAGAGCCGTGTGCAAAGCTTCAAAACCCAATTCGCCGCCGGCCAAGCCGTGGCCGACGTGCGTAAGATTTTCGACGATCCCCAGGTCGATGCGGTGGTGATCGCCATGCCGGATCATTGGCATGCCCCGGCGACGATCCTTGCCTGCGAGGCGGGCAAGCATGTCTACCTGGAAAAGCCATGCTCGCACAATATCGTCGAAGGCCGGCGGATGATCGAGACCGCCCGGCGCACCAATCGGGTCGTGCAGGTCGGCACCCAGACCCGGAGCACGAAGCCCTTCCAGGAAGCGATCGCTCTGGTTCACGAAGGGGCCGTAGGCAAAGTGCTCGCGGCCAAGGCCTGGGTCAGCCACCGGCGACCGAACATCGGTCACTGTCAGCCGTCGTCGCCGCCGGCCGGGTTGGACTACGACCTCTGGATCGGCCCGGCACCGATGGTTCCTTATCAGGAGAACCGCCTGCACTACTTGTGGCACTGGTGGTACGACTTTGGCACGGGGGAGGCTGGCAATCGGGGCGTGCATCAGTTGGACATTGCCGTCTGGGGGCTGGGCCTGGAGGCGACGTTCTTTGTGCCGGTGGCGTGGGTC
>CAZLDQ010000146.1:5784-9513 GCA_964558295.1 uncultured Planctomycetaceae bacterium
GCGGGGCCAGACGACCCATCCGACGAGTATTGCCGGGTTTGGCGAAAAACTCTATTTCGACGACGACCAGCAGTTTCCCGACACGCAGTACGTGACTTTCGAGTACGCCGACTCCAAACAACAACTTATCTACGAACAGCGGACCTGGACGACCTATCCGCAAGACGGCTATCCAACCGGAGTGACGTTCTACGGCGATGCGGGCTATCTGACGATCGATATGCACGAGAATTGGAAGCTCTTTGGGCCGAAGAACAAGCTGCGCAAAGAGGGGAAAGGTTATTACGACACGGGCGCGCACTGTGCGGATTTCCTCGACGCGATCCGCACGGGCCGGCGTCCGAACGCGGACATTGAGATGGGCCACCTTTCGGCCACCTTGTCGCATCTGGCCAACATCCTGGCCCGCACCGGCCGACGGAAGCTGACTTTTGACCCGCAGACCGAGCGGTTCGCCGATGCGCCGGAAGCCGAGGCCCTGTTGGGGCGAACCTATCGCGAAGGACATTGGGCCAGCTTCGCGCGAGTCTAGCACGCGACTGACCTGTGGTGTTCGAACGATTTATTCCGAGGAGAACAAGCCATGCCTTTCCGCCGACTTCTTACGTTGTTTGGAATGATGGCGGCGATTGCGACGGTGACGGCGCGAGTGTCGGCCGGCGATCCGGCGCTTCCCGACGCCAAGCCGGTCCCCGACATGCAGGTGCTCCCATTGCCCTACGACCAGGCTTCGTTCGAGCACTTGGGACGGGAATTGACGCGGTATCACTTCGGCGAGAGGTTGCGCCGACCGTTCTGGTATCCGATCGTCGGCCCGGAGGGGCGTTCGCTGACGCGGATGGGCAAACCGGACGACCCGGCCCGTTCGGTGACACCTAGCGTTCAACCGACCGACCCGACCCAGCCGGGCGAACCCTTGGGACACAGTCATCAGAACTCGGTTTGGATCTCGCACAAGGACGTGGGCGGGGTTGATTTCTGGCGTGACAGCGGGCCGATCGCCGGGCAGATCGTCCACCAACCGGTTAAAGATGGCCTGGAATATGTTGACGGTCCGGGAGCCGCGTCGATGCTCTCGGTGAACGCTTGGAACGATCCCCAGGGGCGGACCTTGATGGTCGATCGGCGACGAGCCACGGTGACGCCCTGTGCCGATGGCTCCTGGCGTCTGACGCTCGACTTGCAGTTGGAGGCCCCGAAGGACGGCGAGGGAAAGGTGACCCTGGGAAAGACGCCCTTCGGGCTGATCGGCGTGCGGATGGCGAAGACGATCGGCGTCAAGGACGGGGGCGGGCGGATTCTCAACAGCGAGGGGCAGCGGAACGAGGCCGAGGCCTTCCGCAAGCCGGCCCGTTGGGTCGACTACAGTGGCCCGATCACACGCCAACATTCGGCCGGCATCACGCTCATGGATCATCCGCAGAACCCGGGGCATCCCACGCCGTTTCACGTGCGCGACGACGGGTGGATGGGGATCTGCCTGACGCTCAACGAGGCGATCACGATCACACGCGACAAGCCGTTGCGTCTGCGCTATGGCCTCTGGATTCACTCGGAGGTGCCGGATGCCGAGAAACTTGACGGACAATGGCAGGTCTTTGCCAAGGAGCCGCCGGCTACGCTGGAGGTGCAAACGGAGAAGAAGTCACCTGTGAAGAAGAAACCGGCGGACGAGAAGACCGGGCCTGCGGCAAAGGACCTGGGAACCGGGAACTAGACGACCAATCCACGTCGAGCGAACAACGAGCACATTACGGGAGTCGACGATGTCTCACCAGACGCGACGAGGTTTTTTGCGGCAGATGGCCGGCGGCACGGCCGCCCTGGCTGTCGGTGCGTTTGCGGCTCCCGCGGTTCAAGCCCGAGGGGCCAACGAGCAATTCGTCGTCGGCATGATCGGTTCGTCGGGCCGGGGGCTCGACGTGGGCAAGGCGATGAAGCAGGTAGGGGCTCGAATCGCCTATGTCTGTGATCCCGATCGAAACCGCCTGCAACGCGCTAAGGACGTCCTCGGGGCCGACCAAGCGGTCACCGATTTGCGGAGGATTCTCGACGACCCAGCGGTTACGGCTGTGGCAATCACCGCACCGAACCACTGGCACGCACCGGCGGCGATTCTTGCCTGTGCGGCCGGCAAGCACGTCTACGTGGAAAAACCCGCCTCGCACAATATCGTCGAAGGTCGGAAGATGATCGAGGCTGCGCGGCGCACCGGGATGGTGATGCAGGTGGGGTCGCAGATCCGCGGGACGAAGGTGTTTCAAGAAGGAATCGCGATGGTCCACGAGGGGGCGATTGGCAAAGTGCTCGTCGCCAAGACCTGGGTCAGTCGGAAACGGCCGGACATCGGTCACTGCCAGCCGTCGGCGCCCCCGGCCGAATTGGACTACGATCTCTGGGTCGGCCCCGCGCCGATGATTCCCTACCAGAAGAATCTTCTCCACTACAACTGGCACTGGTGGTACAACTTCGGCAATGGCGACGCGGGGAGCCGGGGGGTGCACCAGTTGGACATCGCGCTGTGGGGGATGGGCCTGAAGACGCATCCCACGCGAATCTCCGGGTTCGGGGAGAAACTCTACTTCGACGACGACAAGCAGTATCCCGACACACACTATGTGACGTTCGAATATCCGGGGGACGGCGCGTTCGGCTCGAAGCGGCTGATCGTCTACGAGCAGCGGCTCTGGACGCCTTATTGGGGACAAATCGACTGCGAAGACGGATGCACGTTCTACGGCGACCAGGGGTATATGACGTTCGACATGCACCAGGGCTGGAAGCTATTTGGGGCGAAGAACAAGCTGCTCAAAGAAGGCAAAGCGTATTTCGACACCGCCGAGCATTGTGCCGACTTTTTCGACGCGATTCGCAACGGACGGCGGCCGAGCGCCGACATCGAGATTGGCCACTTGTCGGCCGCGTTGCCCCATTTGACCAATATCCTGGCCCGGACCGGTGGCCAAGCATTGACCTTCGACCCGCTGGCCGAGCGGTTTGTCGACGCGCCGCAGGCGGACGCGCTGCTCGGTCGTGAGTATCGCGAAGGACATTGGGCCGCCTTGGCGCCGCGGGCGTAACGTTTGAGAGGAAGATGCACCATGAAACACATGACGGCCGTCTTGATTGTCCTGGGTACAATGTGCCTCCCGGGAACCGTGGTGAACGCTGGGTTGATCAACGTCGATTTCGGTCAGCGGGCCCCGTCAGGCCACAGCGGCAGCTATTCGGGCGCCGCGGTGATCGGTTCCGCCGGCGACACGTGGAACGTCACGCCCGATTTGGCGTCGGGGACGCTGTCGAACCTGGTGGATGCCGACAACCAGGGAACCGGGGTCTCGATGACTTGGGCTTCCGACAGCGCCTCGGGGGTTACCACCAACTGGTGGAATGCCCTGATGAACGATTATCTGCTCATCAACCGAGTTCCTGCGTCGGGGGGTTCCAGCAAGGTCTCCGTGACCCTGTCGGGGATCGAGGCGGGAGTCTATGACCTTTACGTGTACGGCGGCACTTGCCAGTCGTCCAGCGGAGCGCTTCCCAAAACGATCGAACTTACCGTGGCTGTTGGAGGTTCGACGGTTGGGGCGGTAACGCTTGCGAGTACCTCGCTCGAATACGCGTATGTGCTGGGGCAGAACTACGGCGTGATTGAGAACATCACGATTGCCAGTGGCGATGCGTTTAATTTAACAGTTTTGAAGATTTCGGTATACTACACGGCCGCAT
>CAZLDQ010000146.1:9523-14626 GCA_964558295.1 uncultured Planctomycetaceae bacterium
TGGTGATTGGGGGCGTGCTCGGGTTAGCACCCTGTGCGTGGCGGAAGCGGAAGTGATCGACCGTCAGTGACTTATCGGACGGCGGCAAAGCTACGGTTCTCATCGCGACGGGGTCGGCTGTCACCCAGTGATCGTCAAAGCCCCTCAGGAGCCTCTGACTCTTGACAATCGAAGTGGGAGGGAACTATCATCGGTCCGTAGAGTCTGGAATAGTCCGCTGACCCATCCCACTTGGCCCGATGAAACGCAGCAGCTCGAAATGCGAACGCTCCGTAGGGGTTTTTCTTGAGGTTGGTCGCGCGGCGATGCGCAAGGTGGTCAGTGGGATCATGGCGTATGCCCAACAATGCGGCAACTGGAGCCTCTGCATTCCGGAAACACGCAGTAGCATTTCGCTGGACAGCATGCTCAACGGGCATTGGGACGGGATGATCGTTGGGTTCGACGATCCGTACGCGCCGCAGCTTCTGCGTTTGCCGATGCCGCTGGTCGGGGTCGGTGGCGGTGGCGGCTGGTACAATTCTGAGGTGCGCATTCCCTATGTAGGGACCGACAACACGGCTGTGGCCGAACTGGCCGCCCGGCATTTGCTGGAATGCGGTTTGGTTCATTTTGCCTATTGTGGCTATAGTCCCACGCCGGTCAATGGTTGCTCGCGAGCCCGCGAGCAAGGTTTCACGGAGGCGATTGCCCGGGCTGGCTATGCGTGCGCGGTGTTCAATGTGCCCAATACGGCGTCGGACCGCTGGGAGAGCCTGTGCGACAGCCTCGTGACGTGGCTTTCCAGCTTGCCGCGTCCCGTGGGGCTGATGGCTTGTAACGATGCGCGGGCTCGCCAAATCCTCGAAGCCTGCCGGATGGCCGGCTTGCGCGTGCCGGAAGACGTGGCGGTGGTCGGGGTCGACAACGAAGAGGCAATTTGCCAGTATACCGTTCCGCCGTTGACCAGCATCGACCAGGGGGCGCAACGGACTGGCTTTGAGGCCGCCCAATTGTTGGACCAGTGGATGGCCGGCGAGGCAGTGGCTCCTGGGAAACGGGTAATTCAGCCGGCGGGGATCGTCGTGCGTCGGTCGACCGAGATCCTTGCGGCCTCGGACAACGAGATCGCCCTCGCCTTGCGTTTCATTCGCGATCATGCCCACGAGTCGATCGGGCTGGACGATGTGGCTAAGGCCACGGGGTCGACCAATATTACCCTTCGCCGTCGGTTCAAGGCGATGCTTGGTCGCACGGTCCACGAGGAGATTCAACGGGTGCGCATCGAATCGGCCAAGCAACTGTTGGTTTCCACCGATTGGACGTTTCGACAGATCGCCCGACAAGCGGGCTTCTGCTCAGTGCAACACATGAGCACGCGGATTCGCCAGGCGACGGGTTATACGCCGCGGGAATACCGCCAACGGTACGCAACGCCCGAGGCGTAGCCAATCGCTCACTGGGGAGGGGGGGCAGGATGGCTTGTTCCCCTCGGCAGGACTAAGCCCGCTCGTCTGTTGATCTTTTCGCGTAACAAAACGCGCAAAGAATCTATCTTGTCGTCCTCCCCTAGGCGAACTAGACTCCCGCCCCTGGTGAAAGCGGATTCCTTACAGGGAGTGGCTCGGCGTGCGAGGCATCTTGGTGTGGATTGCACTACTGACGTGTTGGCCTGCGGCCTTGCTGGCCGAGGAGGTCGGGCCCTCTCCGTCAGCCCCTTCGTCGCCGCCCCTCGATGCTCCGGCAGACGAGGCGGAGAATGTCCAAGCAGAAAAGGAGTCTTCGCTCGACGAGCTTCGAGCGGACGTGAAGAAGGAGGTGTGGAAGAAGGGGGATTTTTCGATTACTCCCTATGGAATTCTCTACTTCAACACAGTCTATGCCAGCCAGCGGACTTCGCCCGGGAGTTACACGCTCTTTGTCCATTCGGCCAGTCTGGAACCGGAAAGCGAGTTCGTGGTAGACGCGCGCACGACACGTCTTGGGCTGGACGTGATCGGGCCGTCGCTCCCCACGTTCCACGGTGCCCAGAGCGGCGGTCGGGTTGAAATCGATTTCCAGAACAGCCTGCTCTCCACGGAAAACCGGGCTACGCTCTTGTTGCGTCACGCCTATGGGGAGATCAAGAATGAGGAGTTCCGGTTGGTGTTCGGGCAGACGGTGGACGTGATTTCGCCGTTGATGACTGGGACGCTGCAGTACGGAGCCGGGCGCGATGTGGGCAACATCGGGTATCGCCGGGCACAGCTTCGTGTGGAGCGGTTCTTTGCCCTCTCCGATACGTTCTTGACCACGGCTCAATTCTCGATCAACCAACAGGTCTTTGAGGATGGCAATACCACGATCAACGGTGAGACGCCGAGTTGGCCGATCCTCGAAGGGCGAATGGGCTGGACCCTCGGACCACGCGGCAAGGAGGACCTTCCCTGGGTGATCGGCCTCTCGGGACACATCGGCGAGGAACAGGCCGACATCGACGGTGTCGGCTTCAACCAACGCCACCGGACCTGGTCGGGAAATATCGACCTCGACCTGCCGCTTTCCGACCGCTTCGGGGTGCAGGCCGAGTATTTTGTTGGGGAAAACCTGGGGGCATTTGTCGGGGGGATTGGCCAGGGCGTTGACCCGACCACGCTGCGACCCATTCGTTCCCGTGGCGGATGGATCATGCTCCGGTATGACTGGACCCCGTCGCTGCATACCCGGGTGGGCTACTCCGTCGACGATCCGTGGAATGAGGATATCGTGACCGTGGGGAAAAAGACCTACAATCAAAGTATCTTTGGCAATGTCTCCTACGATGTCACCCAGAAGCTCATGGTCGGTCTGGAAGTCAGCTCCTGGAAGACACTCTACCGCGATCTGCTGCCGGGCGAGGCCGTCCGTTGCGAATTCGTGATCAAGTACGGCTTCTGAACGCTCGTGATCCGGAAGCCTCCCAGAGCCCCAGGGGCTTGCTTTCCCGTGTGGCGGGACGGGGAGGATTGCGTGGGGGGCCTGCCGGATGCTACGATTTCTGGAGAGTCCTGCCCACAGCCGTTCACAAAAGCACCTTCCAGAGATCCCTGCCATGATTCGCACCTTCTTGATTGTTGTGTTGACACTCCTGGCTTCGCCCGTTGCCGTACAGGCCGACAACCTCCTGACCAACGGGGATTGGGAACAAGGGGGGACCGGGTGGAACCGGGTGTGGTCGCGAACGGGGGACGTCAAAGCGGAATTGGATCAGAAGGAAAAGCACGGCGGACGGCAAGCAATCCGCGTGGAGCATACCGGCGAGCAGGACTGGAGCTTGGGGCAAGAGAAACGACTGACCGTCAAGCCGGGGGCGATTTACGAGCTGTCGGGCTGGATGCGGGTCGATGGCAAGGGGACCGGGACGTTGAACGTCGCGCTGTTCGACGCCAAAGGGGAGGCGATCGACTGGAGTTTTGGCGGCCGTTCGCTTCGGGCTACCAAGGGATGGAAAGAGGTCCGTTCCCGCTTTATCATCCCGGCCGGCACGGTGGCTATCTGGCCGCGTCTGATAGGGAGCGGCCCCGTGACGGTCTGGCTGGATGACGCCTCGCTCACGCAGGTCGGATCGCTCGACGAGCTTCGCGTCCAAGGATTGCCGCCGTCGCTTAAGGCGACCAGTTCCACCTTGGAGGTGACCCTGCGGACGGCCGACGGCTCGATGAGCGTGGTCGACCGGCGCAGCGGCCGAACCTGGCAGCAGCGGCCCAGTGCCGAACTGATCGTGCGAGACGCCAAGACGATCGACGGCGGGCTGGCCGTGAAACTGTTCTACCCGGTCGAGATGATGGAGATCGCCGGCCTCCTGCGGCTCGACGCGAAGCAGCCGGAATTGGCCGTCGAACTGACGGCCACCGGACCGCTTGGCAAACGTCTGTCGTACCCCGCGCCGTTTAAATCCGAGAAGGGGATGTTTTTGGTGATGCCGGTCAACGAGGGGATCAGCTATCCGGTGGACGACGAGACGCTCACGCCGATGTCCTACTACCTCTACGGTGGTCATGGTCTCTGCATGGCCTGGTACGGGATGACCGATGGCCAACGCGGGGTGATGACGCTGGTCGAGACGCCCGACGACGCCTGGGTGAACGTGCCGCGCGAGGACGGGCTGTTGACGCTCGTGCCGCAGTGGCAAGGGCAAAAAGGGCAATTCGGCTATCCGCGGCGGCTTCGCTACGTGTTCTTTGATGACGGCGGTTACGTGGCGATGTGCAAACGCTATCGCCAACACGCCAAGCAGACAGGGCTTTTCAAGACGCTCGAAGAAAAACGCAAGGAAAACCGCTACGTCGATCAGTTGATCGGCGCGGTCAATGTCTGGGCCTTCGGCAAGGACCCGGTGGCGATGTGCCGGGAGATGCAGTCGCTGGGGATCGAGCGGATCCTCTGGAGCGGCGGCGGCAAGCCGGAAGCGATCCAGCAACTCAACGAGATGAACGTGCTGACGAGCCGCTACGACATCTACCAGGACTCGATGAATCCGGCCAACTTTCCCAAGCTCTCGGGGAAGCATCGCGACTGGACGAGCGAGGCTTGGCCGCATGACCTGATGCTCGACGAGAATGGCGACTGGATTCGTGGGTGGAAGGTGAAAGGGAAGGATGGCGAGTGGTATCCATGCGGTGTGTTGTGCGACCGTCAGGCGGTGGACTATGCGCGGCGACGAATTCCGGCCGAGTTGAAGACCTATCCTTTTCACTGCCGGTTTATCGACACAACGACCGCCTCGCCGTGGCGCGAGTGTTATGCGCCGGAGCATCCGGTGACGCGGTCGGAGAGCCGTCAGTATAAGATGGACCTGTTGCGGGTGGTCAGCGGAGAGTGTGGCCTGGTAACCGGCAGCGAGACGGGGCATGACGCGGCGGTCCCCGTGCTGCATTATTTCGAAGGGATGCTGAGCCTAGGGCCGTATCGCGTCCCCGATTCGGGACGAAACATGATCCAGGCTGTGCTGGACGTGCCGGAACGCGTGGCCAAGTTCCAGACGGGGCATTTTTACCGGTTGCCGCTTTGGGAACTAGTCTATCACGATTGCGTGGTAGCCCAGTGGTACTGGGGCGACTACAACAACAAGCTGCCGACCCTCTGGGACCGCCGCGACCTGTGGAA
>CAZLDQ010000147.1:0-14527 GCA_964558295.1 uncultured Planctomycetaceae bacterium
AGTTCCAGACCCTCGGCCGCAGGTATAACCAGAATCGGTATGGGTACTAGGCGGCTGGCTCTATGGACCGGAATGGGGAACACGGCAACCAAGCGTACCGGCTAAACGGACCCCTCTCGCGGCTAGGTAAGCGAACGCCAATTGCTACGCTGATCAAGCGAACGTAGAATCAACCAAGGACCGTCTGAACGGCCCATTCCTGCGGAAAAGGCCCGTAAGTGGAAGGAGCAGCAACGATGTCGAAAAGCATGGCGACTTCCCTGACCGGAGCGGTGGTCCTGGTTGGTATGGTGTCCACCTCGCTCCTCGCCGGCGACGTGCAAACCCCAGGTCGCACGGGATATGGCAATCGATCCTCGATCAACGTGCGGTCACAACCGGCGGACGCCTCGACTTTGCCGGGCACGTTGCCCCAACAGCCCGCTGTGACAATCCGGGTGCCGGGGCTCGTGGCGCCTTCGGGGGCGACGCCGCCAGTGGGCACAAACGCGGCACAGCCGGGAACGGTTCCCCAGTTACCAAGCCTTCCCACTCCAGCGTCACCCTCGGTTGGCTCCGTCATTCCAGGGCAGTCGCCCGTGACCTCGGCAATCAATCCCAGCATGGCACGGCCGGTTCCGCCGACCACCGGTGTGCCGATCGTGCCGTCGCCGACCAGCAGCGCCTCCTTGCGCCCGGCAGGGGCGACAACGGTGATTTCGCCCGGCGCAGGCTACAACGCCGGGGCGACAAGGGCCTATGGGTCAGTCCCCACGACAACCGGGTATCCAGTATCGCCCACCGCGTTTCGTGGGCCCCTCGGCCCCACGGCGGTCCCTAGTCAGCCACCCGCAGGCCATGCGCCGGCGGCGATTCAGCCTTACGTCCCGCCAGCACCCACGGCAATCGCCGAAAAGCCGTTTTCTGGCTTTACGCCGCCACCAGCCTACAGCCCTTACATGAATCTGTTCCGCAACGACAACAACCGAGGTCGGATCAACAACTACTACAGCCTGGTTCGGCCGATGCAGGAACAGCAGCAAGTCAATTCCCAAACGCAATACAAGCTCCAATCGCTCCAGTCGACGACCCGCGCGCAAGGCTCGCAGTTGCAGGAAATCGACCAGCGTACGCAACCCCCGGTGCCGGCGTCAACCAATCCGAGCTTCATGAACTACCAGCACTACTATCCGGGACTTGCTCGGTAAGGGGGCAACGTCCGCGAAACCGGGCGGTCACTCTCTGCAGCGTGTGCCAAAGGAGGATTCCGGCTGCAAGCCCCAGGAGGTTTTCCAGCAGATCCACGGGGTCGACGTATCGGGTGGGCACGAACCACTGAAGCCCTTCCGTGACCACGGCGTACGTGACCAACGCTAGCACTGCAAGGTTCCGCCGGATTGGCCAGCGACTTGCAGCGACGAGCAGGGCCAAGGTCAGAAAAAAGACGAAGTGCGAGCCACGGCTGATTGACACCACCGCCTTGCGTTCGAGCCCCAGCAGTCTGGTCGGCTCAGGGGCCAAGAGCAGAACGGTGAGTATGGACCAGTAGGCGGCACAGGCTAGGCGGATCAACAGCAGCATAGGTTAGATGAAAGCTTACTTGAGTGCCGATTTAGTTGGCGGACTTGCCCGTCGCGTTTTGCGGCGAACCCTACGAGCCGGCTCAAGGGGGATCATTGGATGTGCGGGTTTCCAGTCTACCCGGTGACCGCGCAGGTGCCCACCCCGAATCCACATCTCTCCAGGTTTTCACCAGATTGGCATTGCACGAATAGAGCCGATGGAGCACAATCCGCCCTCGCGTGAAGCCCCCTGTTGTTCTTCACGTCTGAAATGGATGTCAACGCGAATGGGGACGACCGGATGGTAACCGCCCACCTTTCTCGCCGACCTAGCACCGTGGAATGGCAGGAAGCCCTTCGGCGATGGCTGGAATGGAACGAAGCCTACGAACAGTTGACTGCCCGGCTATTCCAGGCCAAAGACGACCCGGCTCGCCTGGAAGCTTTGGCCGACCAGTTGGAGGATCTGCGTCAGGCGATCGTGGCGGCCAGCCGTCAGTTGCTTCAGGCGGCAGCCTGAATCCGCGTTCTTGTACCCTCGCAGGTGCGAGGCTGAGTTGACCAGCCAAGTCACATGCAGGACCTAAACCAGACGGATGTACATCCCGCAGCCCCGCAGCGACACGCCCGTAGAACGGCCCCAAACTAGCCAGCTGGCAGAAAGCAACACGGCTCCCGCCCCAAGGTGCCAGAAAATAAACGGGACGCCTGTTGAGAAAATGCTTAAACGGGTCTTTGAGCAGGCCGGGTGCATAAGGTTCGAGGACCTTGTTCCATTGCACATCACGGGGGCAGGGAAACAACCAAAGGATGTGGCTCCACCACGCGCCGCTGCGAGGCGAATGGGGATCGCCTTCGCGATTACTGGACTGACGATGCTTCCGGTGGATGGTGTCCCAAGTAATCGGTGCCCCTTTGCCCGCCATAATGCCAAACCAGACAAATAACCGGCGCACGATCCGCAAGGTCTGGTAACTGCTGTGGGTTACCAGCGGGCGTCTCTTGCCGAACGAACGATACGCTTGCCCCGAACCGTTTTCCGGAGAATCGCGGGAATTTTCTTGGCTGTTGCCAGCCGGTCAAGCAATGACATCCGGGGAACGGGTAGCCAACGATTGCCGACACTCAGGGGGAAGTTGCCGAAAACGTGGTGTGCGTATCAGTTGGCAACTGCAGCGAAAGAATGATCATTGGCGCAACATGGCGGTTGCGTTGAGGGGGGAGATGTTCAAGAAGTTGGACAACCGCGCGAGCTGACTCCCTCAGGTAGGCGGGGGTGCATACGTCCCCCCAAGATCTCTCTCCGCGAACCTTTTCGCGGCCCTTGTTTCATCCTACTGCAGGGGGTATATTGTTCGTTTCGTTTGGATTTTGGAGTATTGGCGATGCGTCACGTGCTTTCGGCTCTGGTTCAGAACGTGCCTGGGGTGCTTTCGCACATCTCGGGAATGCTGGCTTCGCGGGGCTACAACATCGATAGCCTGGCGGTCGGCGAGACGGAGGATTCGCGGCTCTCGCGCATGACCTTCGTCGTTGTCGGCGACGACAATGTGCTAGAGCAAGTCCGGAAGCAGCTCGAAAAGATCGTCACCGTCGTTCGGGTCGACGATATCAGCTCCCAGGAACACCTGGAACGCGACCTGATGCTGATCAAGGTTGCCGCCCCCGAAGGACGGCGGAGCGAAATCCGCGAACTAGTCAGCATTTTCCGCGGTCGGATCGTCGACGTGGCCAGCGACATGGTGATCATCGAGATCTCCGGCCAGGAGAAGAAGATCGAAGCGTTCATCGATTTGATGCGTCCGTTCGGCATTGTCGAACTGGTCCGCACTGGGCGAATCGCTATGGTCCGAGGGAGTGTCCGGCGATCGACCAATAACCAGCACGACAGCAACAACCCGCCGAACCTCGGCTGATTGTCGCTCGTCGTAGGACTCCCATCGCGCAATTACCTTCAGGAGTAGTGTTATCATGCCTGCCAAGACGTATTACGACAAAGACGCTGACCTGGCCCTGTTGAAGGGCAAAACGATCGCCATCCTTGGCTATGGCTCGCAAGGCCATGCCCATGCCCAAAACCTTCGCGACAGCGGCTGCACGGTGATTGTGGCCGAGCTGCCCGGCACGCCCAACTACGAATTGGCCGTCAAAGACAAGTTCCAGCCGCTGTCCACGGCCGAGGCGGTCAAGAAGGCCGACGTGCTGACGATCCTGCTGCCGGACGAGATCCAAGCGGATGTTTTTCGTAGCCAAATCCGCGACAACCTGAAGCCCGGCGCCACGATTGTCTGCTCGCACGGGTTCAACGTCCACTTTGGTCAGTTCGATGTGCCCAAGGGCGTGTCGGTCGTGCTAGTCGCCCCCAAGGGGCCTGGACACCTGGTCCGTTCCGAGTTTGTTCGCGGCGCTGGTGTTCCCTGCTTGATCGCCCTGGGCGACAACGCCGGGGAAGACGCACGCAAACTGGCCCTGGCCTATGCCAAGGGGATTGGTGGCACGCGTGCCGGCGTGATCGAGACCACCTTTGCCGAAGAGACCGAAACCGACCTGTTCGGTGAGCAGGTCGTGCTTTGCGGCGGCGTCAGCGCGCTGGTCAAGGCGGCTTACGAGACCTTGGTCGAAGCCGGTTATCAGCCCGAGATGGCCTACTTCGAATGCATGCACGAGCTGAAATTGATCGTCGACCTGTTCTACCAGGGCGGCTTGAACTACATGCGCTACAGCGTGTCGAACACGGCCGAATACGGTGACTACACGCGTGGCCCTCGCATCATTACGGCCGAGACCAAGGCCGAGATGAAGAAGATTCTCGACGAGATCCGCAGCGGCCAGTTCGCTCGCGAGTGGATCCTGGAGAACAAGGCCAACGCTCCGGCCTTCAAGGCCATGCGTCGCCAGGAACGAGCCCACCCGATCGAGGAGGTCGGCCGCCAACTCCGCCGCCTAATGTCCTGGATCGACGCCAAAGAGGTCTAGTTTTCCCTCGACGACCTGCAACAATTTGTCGTGCTACAATTTCAAGGACCATTTCACCCGGCCAAGCGGCAAACAGCCGCCCCTTGGCCGGGGGCCTTGTCGACTGGAACGCACGATGTCTACCGAAACCCACGCAAGCCACACGAAGTTCGAAGAACTCACACCCGGTGACCGGATTCAGGTCGAGCACCAGGTGACCGTTGGGCCGCAGCAGTGGACCACAACCACCACGGGGAAAGTGATCCGTATCGAACGTCGCCGCCACGGGCTCCACTTCCGCCGCAATGTAGACGACAAGGTCTACAGCGACGTGATCCTCCTGGAACTCGCCGACGGCGAATTGACGACCGTGGCGATGGACGAGTATACGGTTGTTAAACCCGCCTGAAGTCGCCAGCATCTTGCGTCTTCCGGATCGAGTGAAGGCCGTGTCGTAAGGCATCGGCCTGGGAGATGCGTTTTTTGCCGTTTTGACCATCGGCCGGCGACCGGCAGTCGTGTCTCCCAACTACGCGACTGCCGGTCGCTGTTGTTTTTGGGGGAACCCAGAAGTGTCCGATCCTACTCGCCAATTGTTTCAATCGCATCCCCGGCATTTCGCGAGCAACCGCTACGTCTATCCTGTGCTGAGTCGCCGTGCGGGCGGAATCTCGATTGGCGTGAACCTCAACCTGGACAAGGTTTGCAACTTCAACTGCGTCTACTGCCAAGTCAACCGCACGGAAATGGTCCAGCGCGAGTTCGTCGAACTCGATCGACTGCTGGCCGAGTTGGACGCGATGGTTGCCACGGTCACCTCGGGACGGATCTATGAGGAACCTCGCTTTGCTCAGACTCCTCCGGCCTTGCGTCGGCTCAATGACATCGCCTTGAGCGGCGACGGCGAGCCGACCACCTATCGCAACTTCCCCGACGTAGTGGCGGCCTGTGCCGAGATTCGCCGCCGGCACCAACTTGACAACGTGAAGCTCGTGCTAATTACCAACGCCAGTATGTTCCACCGCCCTGGCGTCCAACGCGGGCTGGAAATACTCGACGCCAACGGCGGCGAGATTTGGGCCAAACTGGATGCTGGCACGGAAGCCTACTACCGCCAGATCGCCCGTTCGGCGATTCACTTCCAGCAGATTCTCGACAATCTCCTGCTGGCCGCTCGGGGCCGGCCGATTGTAATCCAATCGCTCTTCCTGCGCATCGAGGGCAATCCGCCGCCGGTGGAAGAACAGCAGGCGTACTGCGACCGGCTTAACGAGCTCCGTGCCGGCGGAGGTCAGATCAGGCTGGTTCAGCTCCACACGGTCGCCCGGCCTCCGGCCGAAACCTGGGTTACCCCCCTCTCGAACGCCGAAATCGACGCCCTGGCTGAGTTGGTCCGACGTCATACCGGCTTGCCGGTGGCAACCTCCTACGGGACGTAACGCAGCACATCTTTGAACACCTTCCCGAGCAAACGGAGTGGTAGGCCGCCCTGCGGCTGGGCCGTGTGCCACGGACGTTACGCCAGTGTTCTCTGAAGCGGGCTTGTACGTTGCCCTTGCGGCAGATCAGGCGTCGAGGGTCCTCCCCTGCTCATTGTGCGTACGGTCTGGACCGGTCCCAATACTCGCCTCGTTTGGGGAGGGCCTGCCCCCAACTGACTTGACACAGCCCCTTCCAGTAATGAGGATACAACGATCTCCCCAGATCGTTGCCTGCTACAATCCTCATGAAGGAGAATCACTCATGCCAGATAAGTTGCCTCTCTCGCGCCGCCGGTTTCTCAAGACGGCCGCCGCAGTCAGCACTTTGGCCGCCGTGCCGTATGTTGTTCCAGCTTCTGCACTCGGGAAGAATGGCGCAGTGCCTCCGAGCGAGAAGATCCTGGTCGGCGGCATTGGCATCCATCATCGTGGGATGCACGATCTGCAATGGCTCGTTCGTAATCCCGACGTCCAATTCGTCGCCATCTGCGACTTGCAGAAGAAGCAGCGGTTAGCCGTCAAGGCCTTCGTCGACGATTACTACGGCACGAAAGATTGTGCCATGTATCCCGAGATCACCGGCTTTCTCGAAGCGCGACCGGACATCGACGCCGTGCTGATCGCCACCGGCGATCATTGGCACGCGATGGCTTCGATCCTGGCCATGCGTGCGGGGAAAGACGTATACACCGAAAAGCCCTCGTGCATGACGATTGCCGAAGGGCGTGCCGTGGTGGAAACGGCTCGGCGTTACGGCCGTGTCTATCAGACGGGCACCCAACGGTTGAGCGAAGCGAACCATGTGTTCTGCATCGAGATGGCTCGCACCGGCCGGCTCGGCGAAGTCCGCACGGCCTATGCCCATATTGCCCCCTGGGACGCCGCCGAGATGCGCCACGATTGGCTGCCGGCCGTTCCCGAACCGCCCAAGGACGAGGTTGACTGGGACGCTTGGCTGGGGCCCTGCCCCTGGCGGCCGTACAACCCCGCCTATGTCGCCGGGGCGTGGCGCGGCCATTACGACTTCCACACCAGTTGCATCGGTGAGTGGGGCGCCCACACGTTCGCTCAGGCCCAGGCCGGCTTGGGCTGCAGTGAGTCGTCCCCCGTCGAATATGAATACGTCCACAACGACAGCGGCGACGGGATGGTCACGCATTTCGCCAACGGCGTGCGTCTGATCCTCTCCCGCGGCAACAAGTACTGGCACGGCTCCTGCGGCGAGCGGTTTGACGGCACCGAAGGTTGGGTTGCGGCCGCCGACGGCTACAGCCAGCCCGATGTCTCCTCGCCGGCCCTGCTCGGCGAATTCAACCGCGTGATCCGCGAGTATGTCGCCCGAACCGGCCGGTCGCTCGATCACATGCGGAACTTCCTCGACTGTGTCCGGAGCCGCGAACGAACGGTCGCCAATCCCGAAGTCATGCACCATAGCATGACCACCGTGCATGCGGCCAACATCTGCATGTGGCTCAAGCGGAACCTCAAGTTCGATCCCGTGAAAGAAGAGTTCATCGGCGACGACGAGGCGAACCGCCTTCGCTCGCGTGCCATGCGGGAACCGTACGTTTACTAGACATTGCGATTTTCCTTACCATCAACGGGAATTCACCACCATGTGGAAAAGCCATCGATACCTGATTCTGACCGCCACGCTGCTGGCCATCACCCCGGTCCTTTCCTTCGCCCAAGAAGCCCAGCTCATCGCTGTGCTCCGCTCGGAAGCGACGGTACAAGAAAAGTCAACAGCCTGCCGGCAGCTCGCCCGCCTCGCCACCAAAGAAGCGGTTCCTGCCCTGGCCGCTTTGCTAGGCGATGAAAAACTGTCGCATATGGCACGCTATGCCCTGGAAACCATCCCTGATCCGTCGGTCGATGTGGCTCTGCGCGAGGCACTCGGCAAGGTCCAGGGACGGCCGCGATTAGGCGTCATCGGCAGCCTTGGCGTCCGTCGCGATGCCAAAGCCGTGCCGGCTCTGGCCGAATTGCTCAAACAGCCCGAGACTGCCGCAGCGGCCGCCCGTGCGTTGGGCGAAATCGGCACTCCCGACGCCGCGAAAGCCTTGACTGAGGCCCTGCCGGCCGCGTCCGGCACCAATCTAGCCTCTCTCTGCGAAGGCGTTTTCCGCTGTGCCGAGGCCTTGGCTGCCGACGGCCAAGCCGCCGCTTCACAAGCCCTCTACGACCGCCTGCGCGGTCTGGCTGACGCTCCCCATCAGGTTCGCGCCGCCGCGCTGCGCGGGGCAATCCTCACCCGCGGCAAGGCAGGCGTTCCCCTGCTCGTCGAAGCCTTCCAGGGACCGGATTACGCCCTGGCTGCCGCCGCTGCACGCTGTGCCATGGAACTGCCAGGTACGGAGGTCGCCGACGCGCTTCTGGCTGAGTTGCCCAAGGTGCCAGCCGAACGAAAGGGCCTGTTGATCCTGGCCCTGGCCGACCGCCACGAGTCCCGCGTTTTGCCGGCTGTGCTCCAGGCTGTCGCGAATGGCGACGCCGAACTCCGCATTGTCGCCTTCCGCGCCTTGAAGCGAGTGGGGGACAGCTCGTGTGTTCCCGCCCTGCTCGATGCAGCAGTCAACGGGAGCGATGAAGTTGCGAAAGCCGCCATGGAATCGCTCGAAAGCCTGCAAGGCAAGTCCGTCGACGATCAAATCACGGCCAAGCTGGCCGAGGCCCAGGGGAAGATGCGGATGGCGCTCATCGACTTGGCAGGGCGTCGGCGTGCCGCCGCTGCGGCTCCTGCGCTTTGGCAGGCGGCCGATGACGCAGATCCGGCGGTTCGTGCCGCCGCGTTGACGAGCCTGGGGGCTGTGCTCCAACCGGCCGATCTGCCCAAGCTGATCGCGCGGCTCGCTTCGACAAGAGACGCACAAGAGGCAGCCGCCTTGGACAAGGCTTTGCACGAGGTGTGCCAGCGCGCGGAAGATCGGGATGCCGTCGCCGCGCAACTTGCCGCCGCCCTGCCCGCAGCCGCGGGACCGGTGAAGGCCCGGATCCTGGAGACACTCACGATCGTCGGCTCGGCGAAGGCGCTCGAAACGGTCGCCGCCGCCGCCCGATCCGACGACAAAGAACTGTGCGATGCAGGCTACCGCGAGTTGGGACGCTGGAAGTCGGTCGACGCCGCGCCCGTCCTTCTCGACCTGTACAACACGGCCAGCGACAGCCGGTTGAAGACGCGTGCCATTCGGGCATACATCCGGATCGCCCGCCAATTCGACATGCCCGCCGATCGCCGCGCCGAGATGTGCCGTACGGCTCTGAAGATCGCCGAGCGTGACGAGGACAAACGACTCGTGCTGGAAATCCTGCTTCGTTATCCGAGCGAAGAAATGCAGGAGATCGCCTTGGAGGTCTCCAAAGTCCCCGCCCTGAAAGAGCAGGCGTTGCTGGTGGCGATGGGGATGTCCAGCAAGGGGATTAACCGTGCCGAACTCGGCAAGGCTTTGGCTCAGGCCGGCCAGAAACCGGTCAACCTGGAGATCCTCAAAGCCGAGTACGGGGCCGGCGCAAAGGTCAAAGATGTCACGGACGTTCTCCGCAAATTCGCCACGAACTACCGGATCATCTTTCTCCCCGACATGAACTACAACGCAAGCTTCGGCGACCCAGCCTTCGGGGTCGTGAAGCAGTTGAAGATCCGCTACCGCATCGACGGCAAGGAAGGCGAAGCCACGTTCAGCGAGAACGCGATGATCGTCCTACCGCTGCCGAAGTAAGACGAATAAGCCCAGTTGAAGCCTGGAGCGGTGGTAACGCAGCATCTCCACGCTGCGTAGACCACCGCTCCAAGCGTTTGGTATCCAGAACATCGCGACTGCCAACCGCCCAAAACCACGCCGACTTACCCGCTCTTCTTGCACGCCGCATTGTGGGGGGCGGATCTTTTTCCACTTCGAAGCACGCTTGCAGATTGCCCTTTCGGCTCCCCCGGGTCGGTCAGCCTCTTCTCGGAGCAACCAGAACGACAACCTACAAGCTCGTGGTCCTCCCAGTCATATCACTCGGTTGGCGGTGCATGGACTTGACTCCCCAGAAGACAATGGCGGGGCGTCAGTGCCACCCGGCTGAACCTGAGACGCCTACCGCTGATACGCCTGCCAAGCCGCTTTTTCCTGGTCGAGGGTCGTCTTCCCCTCTGAAATCACAAAACGGGTTTTGTAGTCGAGCGGCTTGCCCTTAACAAGCGGGACAATCGTCTTCCCTGGGAAGGCCAGCGAGGTGCAGGTCGAGCCGTAATAGCGGAAATTGTTGGGATACAGCGGCGTGGTCTTCGACTCGAACATCATGATGGTCGTGAAGTCGGGGCTCGCGACGCCGGCGGCCGGGTACTTGCCGTAAAGGGCCATCCAGGCGGCGTCGCCCAGCGTGGCCGGATCGGTCACCCGTTCGACGATCGCCAGGTCATCGCCTCGCCACTTGTCGGGATTGGGATGCACGGCACGGAGCGAAAACTCCTTTACCTCCGGGTTCAGCCGGATCGTCATTCCGCCGTAGCCGCCGTAATCGACCTGTTGGCGGCCGGTGATTGCCAAACCGTCGACCAACGCCTCGAGTCTCACGTCGACATCTACGGTGCGGCTCCGGGCGCCCGGCTTTCCGGTGGCCTGAGAGGCACGAATCGTGACGGTCTCGTTCACCACGTCGGCCGGGTCGTCGTCGTAGCGCCACACGTTCATCGCCTGAAGCACGGCCGCATCGGCGCAGGTTGCCATTTTCGTGATTTTGACCGGATACGCGCGGATCTTGCAGACGGCCCAAAGGTCGCCGATCTTGTCGTGGTGGCGCACTTCGCACCAACTCCACCAGAGACTACGGTGATGCAGATGATCTTTCGGGTAGTCGGTCGTGAGCGGCTCCCCGTGGAAGCCGTAGAGCGGATAGATGTAGTCGCTCCGCGGGCCTCCGTACTGGCTTCCATCGGTAAAATAGGCGCCGTTGTAAGGGGTGGGTCCCTTGCTGAAATGATGTGCCTCGACCCCAGCCGGAAGCGGCACCTCGCCGAAGCGATAGGTCAGCACCGGCTGTCCCTGCTCGGTGATTGTGTAACTCTGCGTCTTGTCATCAACGGAGAACGCTAATGGCCCCGCCGCGAAAACCGACGCCGGAACAAACAACACCAACAGCGAAACGGCTGCGAGTCTGTGGTGGATCATCGGCAGACACTCCTCTTTCATCGAATTGCGTAACCTGTTGTGTTAACAAAACGAATTGGCAGCCCCTGTTTGTGCCTATTAAAGATTCCGCACAGGGGGAACGTCAAGAATCTTTCAAACGACGAACTGACTTACTCCGCCTTGACTTCCAGCAAACGCCGCATGGCTCCCATGAGAACCGGTTCCACCTCGGGCGATACGTTGCTTGCCCCGGGGCTCGTTTCGTAACCTCCTTCCGCGTAGGCGGACGCCAGCCCAATGTAGCCGGGGCCGTAATCGCCGTAGGCCGCCATCATCACCGAGAGATCCGGCCGCATCGCCTTGGCCGCGAGCTGGTATTCCACCAACAGCTCACCGGGCAGATGGAGCACTCTTGCCTTGCCGACCCGCAGGCACGTGATCGGGATCTGGTGCCCTGACTGGCAGCGTTTTACCCAGGCGAGTTGATCGGCCTTGGCAATGTAACCGCGTGCCGGCTCGGTGGAAAGTGCTTTGACGAGATCGGCCTCGTTCAAGTGCGGGGCCAGAGGAAGTGCGACGAACACGGTTTGCCAGCCGACATCCGAGGCGGCCAGGGGGCACTTTTCGACCGCGTCGAAGGCCCGCTTCATGCCGTCGGCGAGGCGTCCGGCCAGACGGAGGCGGTGCTCATGACTGCCATCGTTGTATTTTCCCGCCCCAATGTTCCCCCCCGCGCCGTTGAAGTGGACGTGCAGTGCCTCGGGCACATCCTGACCACGGAAGAAGCGGGCGATGCCAGGAAAGTCGGGGCTGGGCACGCCCGTGCGGTAGTAGCTCTGCGGATGGCAGGCGTAATAGCTCAATACGGCCAACGGAACCTTGTCGTTCCAGAAGGTCAGCACCGACACCTGGGGATCGATCACTCCGACGGGCTCCGCCCGCAGTTCGGGGCTCTTGGTGGTCGTGTAGCGAGTCGCCCGCACGCGCCCGTCGGGGCCCTTGATGCGGCGGTTGGAAGCCACCTCGTAGACCTCGGCTACGCCGCAGCCATAGTGCGTCACCGGCTGGGCCTGGGGCAGGGCCTCGCGCAGGGCATTCGCCGCACGGCGGATGACCTGGCGGTGAAACGTTCCCTCAAAGCGTCCGTAGTCTTTCAGGCCCAACTCGTGGATTAACCGCTCTGCGGTGAAGTCGCAGCCCGGCGCATCGTGCTGATGGAGAGTATGCACCGCGACGCGATCCGGCGTGGTGCCCGCCGCGTCGGCCAGTGCGGTCCGAAAGGCGTCGTGTCCCTCGTTGGCAATTCCGATCCAGTCAACAGCACAAAGCACCATCGGCTGCCCCGCTCCCAACAGAGCGATCCCGCGGCAGCGCAGCGTGAGTTCGCCCTGCCGTTTGACGGGATCATAGGCCATTTCCGATCCCACCGGTGGCGTAGCATCGACGTCGAATGTCGCCAGCCGTACCTCGCTGTCAGCCATCGCCGCTCGCAGCGGCCATGGCCCTTCAGCCCGCGCTCCGGCGAACAAGCACGCAACCAGGATCCCCGCAACCAACCGTCGGACAGGTTCACGTCTCATGGCACGTCTCCCTCGGGGGGCGAAACATGGTCTGATACTCCCATCTTGGACCAGCCTGAATTAGAACGCAGACGTTGTGCCCACGCAAGGAAATCCGGAGTCTCGTCTCTTCCTTGCGTGGGGCGGCACAGGCCTCGTGCCCGTGTCCTTTCGAAATGAGCTTGCCGATTGCCCCGGCGAGCACCCCGGCTCGGTCGGCCGCGGCTTGAATGAGTCAGACTCGTCGGCGGCAAGCTCGTGGCCCTCCCCGCGATGCGACTCGTCGCTAAGGCCCACTGCACGGGGGTGTGGGTAAATCTTCCTGGCAATTGCCGCGACAGGCAAGCAGGGCGTCTGCACCGGGATGCCACGAAATCTTGCCCCATCGCCTCGCGGAGGGCCCTTGTCGTCGATCCTCGAAAAGCACAAAATAAAGTTCCGAATTACTGCAAACCACTTGCAATAGAGGAGTATCGTTCGATGATCGTGGCGTTTGGCGAGGTGATGCTGCGGGTGACCCCGGCCGGGATGTGGCGGTTTCGGCAGGCGTTGCCGGGAGCGGTGGAAGGGACGTTTGGCGGCGGCGAGGCGAATGTCTCCGGGTCGTTGGCCCTGCTCGGGCGGCCGGCTCGGTTCGTCACGGCGCTTCCCAAACATGCGATCGCCGACGCCGTGGTGGGCTGGCTGCAGAGCCTCGGGGTGGATACGCAGTATGTCTTGCGACGCAACAGTGGCCGTCTGGGGATCTACTTCCTCGAAGGCGGCGCCAATCAACTCGCCTCCAACGTGATCTACGACCGCGACTATAGCGCGATCGGCCTGGCCGCGGCCGAGGAGTATCGTTTCGAGGCGGCCTTGGAAGGGGCCACACGCGTGCATGTGACGGGGATTACCCCTTCGCTCAGCGAGAACGCCTTCTTGGCCACCTTGAAGCTCGTCGAACTGGCTAAACACAAAGGGGCCCTCGTCTCGTGCGATCTGAACTTCCGCAAGAAGCTCTGGCGTTGGCGGCCGGGAACCGATGCCGAGGCACTTGCCCGGGAGTGCATGTCGCGTATCTTGCCCTATGTTGACTTGGTGATCGGGAATGAAGAGGATGCGGAAAAAGTCCTCGGGATCAAGGCGGCCGGCACAACCGTCGAGGCCGGCCACATCAACCCGGCTGCGTACGAGGACGTCGCCCGGCAGGTCCACCAGCAGTTCCGCAACGTCAGCCAAGTGGCGATCACGCTCCGCGAGAGTATTTCGGCCAGCCACAACAACTGGGGCGCAATGCTCTACGACGCCAAGGCCGCCCGGGCCTTCTTTGCTCCGCTCGACGATCAAGGCGCCTATCGGCCCTACGAAATGCGCAACATCGTCGACCGCGTTGGTGCGGGCGACTCCTTTGCCGCCGGCCTGCTCTACGCCCTGGACAGTGCCGACTACGCCGAGCCGAGCGCCGCGATTCGCTTTGCCGTCGCCGCCAGTTGCCTGAAGCATTCCATTCCTGGCGACGTGAACTACGCCACGTTGTCCCAAATCCAAGCCCTCGCCGCCGGCCAAGCCTCCGGTCGCGTGCAGCGGTGAGGGGGAACGAGGGGCAGAAGAACGGGGAACAGTAGCGTTACACATTTGACCTTCGAATCCCAATGAAATTTTGCCCCAAACCCCCGGGGCAACACGGTTTTCCGTGCGCTCTGCCGTGAGGAAGAGCATCGTGCGGAACGCGATGACCACGAGGTTGCCAACGTGAGAAACGATGGCAATCCTTGTCTGGCCTGGAAAGACGGCCGGGGTTGCAACGGGGCGTTTCGTCAACAAAACCGCAGAAACGTTCCGGGAAGATTTTTCCCGGGGGACGGGGGAGGCGGTTTGCCGGACTGGGCATTCAG
>CAZLDQ010000148.1:0-12222 GCA_964558295.1 uncultured Planctomycetaceae bacterium
CTCCTATTAACGTTTCTCGCTCACCGCCACTGCGCGCAAAAGCTGACGTGCACCCTCTGTTCGGCGGCGGGGTAGGCCGAGGGGGCGAATACCCTCTTGCCTGGATTGCGCCGATTACGCATTTTGTCGCAAAGTGCTGCTTCACGGTTTCCACGCAACAAACCGTGTCGGGAGGCGTTGCGTGGTGTTCCGCGGTTTTTGGCGTTCGGAACGCTGCGGGGGCGTTCCCGACCGTGGCAAAACCTGTTGAATGGCTCACTCGGCCTCTTGCAGGCGTCTGCTGGCACTGCTATCTTAAAGGGACGCTGAGAAGGAGCGGGCTCTGATTGTCTATCGTAAGCGATCCTGGAAGTACCGCCCTCAGTGGTCACCGCGGTGGGCGAAGCCTCCTGAGACAGGACGTGACCCATGCTTGTGTTGTCGCGAAAACTTGGCGAGCGAATCCTGATTGGCGATCAGATCGCCATCACCGTGGTCCGTGTGTCTCAAGGAACGGTTCGGATTGGGGTCGAAGCGCCCGAGGAGCTGACGATCGTGCGCGAAGAGATCCGCGACGAGCCCAAGCCGGTTGCTTCTGCGTCGCGGCGCAAGCGGGCGCCGACGCCGCGCTAGCGTGGCATTCTCACCAACCCGCTGGGTTACTGCGGTACTTGCATTGAGCGCATGCTGCGCACGTCGAGCCGTTGTGGTCCGTGGGGGCCTTCGAGTGTCCCAAAGGCGGCCTTGTAGTCTTTGAGTCTTGCGAGCTTAACGGCGGCGGGGACCTCGTCGGGCATGGTGGTTCCTGGGGGGCGGCCCCAGATGATTTGGGTGCCGCTGCGGGTATAGAGTTCATAGAGATACTCTTCCACCGATCCGCCTTCGGCAAGCTGATAGGGGAAGATCCGTTCCAATCCGAAGTCCTTCCATACGTCTGCCAGGACGGCCGCAATCTCGGCCCCGCCGATGACTCGCGGATCGCCCCAGCGAATCCCTTCGGGGCCCACGGGAACGGTGCCGATTCCGACCAGAAGCGGATAGCGAGCGATATCGGTCACGGAAAAATCGCGGCTTGGCAACAGCACGCCCGCGGCGTCGACAGGAAGCATTCCGCAGGGGGCTTGGACAATGCAGACCGGGCGGCGGTAGACGAGATCCACCTTCACCCGGGCGGGGTGAAACTTCTGCACGCGGCGGACTTCGGCCACCCAGGGATGTAGGGCAAACGCCTTGGCGATCCGTTCGGTGACCTTGGGATCGAGGATCGATAGCGTGCCGTCAAGACTGGCGTCTCGAAACCCGTCGGCGCGGAGATCGCTTCGGATCCAGGAGGGAAGCGGCGTGATTTCGATTCCCTCTTCCGTCAGGCAATAGTCGGCCGAGGTGAGCACCTCGTCGCCGACTCGTTGCCACACTACGTACCAGAAGCCGGCAAACAGGGCGAGGATCAGCAGTCCGAGCGCTACCGGGCGCGTCTCGCCCAGGAACAACCGGACCAGCAGCCGGGGTGCGGCCGTCAAGGGCGAGGAGGAGGCTTCCTGGCTTTTCTTCGCACACATGGAGGAAATGCTAAGTGAGGAAGGAGAAGTGATGCACGGCGAACCGGCGTGCGTGAAACCATGCGTGTCCGTTTTGCACTCACGGTCCACCGCCAGTTTTCGTTCACCAGATTTCCAGTTCGAGTTCGAGCTCGACGCCCAGGCGTTGAAGCACCTGGCTGCGAATCATGTCGATCAGGCGGAGCACATCGCTGGCGGTGCATTCGGGTTCGGCGATGATGAAATTGGCGTGGCGTTCGCTGACCACAGCGCCGCCGATGCGGGTACCTTTCAGCCCGGCCCGTTCGATCAACTCGCCGGCCGTCATGCCGCGGGGATTTTTGAAGACGCAACCGGCGCACTGATGGCCCATCGGCTGGCTCGCTTTACGGATGATCCACTGTTTCTGGAGGCGTCGGGCCAGTTCGCGCGGGTCGTCCCGTTCGAGGTAGAGCTTGGCTTCGAGGATCACCAGTTCATCGAGGTTGCTCTGACGATAGCCGAAATCCAGTTCTTCCCGTTCCCGATCGTAGACCTCGCCGTTGGCGGAGACCACCGTGGCGCGAACGGTCCATTGGCCGATGTCGCCGCCGTGGGCTCCGGCATTGCCGTGGAGGGCTCCGCCGAGTGTGCCGGGAATGGCCACCAGGACTTCGAGGCCGGCCAGCCCTTCGTGGACCGCCGTGGTGACCACGTGGCCGAGCCGGGCCCCGCCGCCGGCGGTGATCGTCTGGTCGTCGACGTCGATATTGGCAAACGCCGGCGCGGAAAGGCGCAAGACGAGGCCGGGCACGCCTTCGTCGCGCACGAGGAGATTCGACCCGCTGCCGAGGACGCGGAGCGGAATATCTTCCTCCCGGCAACGTCGGACCAGGGCGACAAGTTCCTCGGGATTGCGTGGCTCGGCAAAGAACTCGGCAGCCCCGCCCAGTTGAAACCAGGTGTGCATGGCCAGCGGCTCTTGACGCCGCACAATCTTCTCAAATCCGCTTAACGACACGATCTGAACCTTTCCAAGGCTGAAAACCTGTCTTAGGATTCGTTGGGACCTGTCCCGACCCGGAGAGGGTTCCAGGGTGGAGGCAGGTTCTGATGAATTTGGTCAATATTGCCCGCCCCCATCGTGATCAGGACATCCCCCGCGCGAAGCTGGTACTCCAGATAACGGGTGATTTGCTCGACCGTCTCGATCGGTTCCACTTCGGCGCCCAGGCGCCGGGCTTGCTGCGCCAAGTCGGCCGCGGTGACTTCCCCGGGCCGGCGGGTTGGCTCCCGGGCTCGGAAGATCTCGGCAATCACTAGTTTCTCCGCATTTTGCAGGCTCGCGGCCAGCTCGTCCAGCAGGGCTGCTGTGCGCGAGGCCTGATGGGGTTGAAACACACACCACAGGCGACGGCCCGGATACATTTCTCGCACCGCGGCCAAGGTGGCGGCAATTTCGGTTGGGTGGTGGGCATAGTCATCCAGCAAGGATACGCCGCGCCACTCTCCTCGTAGTTCCAACCGGCGATGCACCCCGCGGAAACTGCCCAATCCCGTAGCGATTGCTTCAGGGGTCAAGTCGTGGGCCGAGGCCAGGGCTGCGGCGGCCAGGGCGTTGAGCACATTATGCCGTCCCGGGACTTGTAAGCATACCCGACAGAACGCTTGTCGGTGGCGGCGAATCTCGAAATGGTATCTTCCGTGCTGCGGGGCCAACTCGCGGACCGACCAAGTGGCCTCCGGGACCCAGCCGAACGTTTCCACCTGACATCGCAGACCATCGGTAACCTGACGCGTTGTTCGACACTCATGCCGGGCAACCAGAAGGCCATTGTCGGGAAGGAGAGCGGCAAATCGGGTGAAGGCGTCGAGCAGGTGTTCTTGCGTTGGATAGCAGTCAAAATGATCGGGTTCAATTCCGAGAATCGCCGCTTTTCGTGGGCCCAGATGCAGGAAGTTGGCCCGATACTCGCAGGCCTCGACGAGCATCAGGGAGGAATGTCCCGACCGGCCGCCGGTCTGGCGGCCTAAAGGCACGGCGCCGCAGACGACCGTTGGATCGAGTCCGGCCGCGATGAGCAGATGGGCGAGCATTGCCGTGGTCGTCGATTTGCCGTGGGTGCCGGCGATTGCCACCCCCTGACGGCTGGCCATGATTCGCCCAAGGGCCTGAAAGTAGCTGAGCACCGGAATGCCCAAGCGCCGCGCTTCGGCCAATTCTGGATTTTCAGGGGGGATCGCATCGCTGGCGATGACCAGATCCGCGTCCGCGGGGAGCTGATTCACCGCATGGGCTCGATGGATACGAACCCCACGAGCCACCAGATGCTCGATCGCCTCGCCGGCAAGATCCGATCCGCTCAGTTGCCATCCCCACCCGAGGAGCACTTCGGCCAGCGAACGCAGACCGGCTCCTGCGATGCCAACGAGATGAGCCCGGCCGGTCGCTGGGAAGGCGTCATCTGCTGCGCAAAGTTGCCGGGCAGCCCGTGGGCAAGTGCCTTTCGGGGGGAGAAAGAGGGGAGTGGTCTCCTTCTTTCCACCCGTTGGGGGCAAAACCGTCAGTGTCTCGGGTTGCTGCACAGCCGCATGTTCCTCCAGGAATGACGTCAGTTCGTCGCCCGGCGATAATACGTGCCCTGTGGCCTAGGTGTCAATCGCCATTGGAGATAGAGCGGCCATTCTGGTGAGGAACCACCCTCCCAGCGGAGAGGAACACTATACGGCCGTGGCGACTTGTTCTCGTATCGAAGGAGCGACGAATTGCTCGGAAGCATGCACCCCGGCCAACGGAAGAATCAACTTGGCGATGTCTCTGGCCGCATGGGGCTTGGCCAGCCGTTGCATGGCCTGGGACATCGCTTCGCGGCAGGAGGAATCGTCGAGCAGCTTGGGGAGAAGGTAGACCAAGCGGTTTTCGAGCTGGCCGGGGGCATCGCGATCGTCGAGCACGACGCTCCCCCGGGCCATGGCAAACAAGTCGGCATTGAGCCGCTGATGGTTGTTGGCGGCATAGGGGTAGGGGACGAGAATCGCCGGTATGCCGGCCGCGGCCAGTTCAGCCAGTGTCGCGCCGCCGGCCCGACAAATGGCCAATCCGGTGGCGGCAAGAACGCGGGGCATGTTGTTCAGAAAGGGAACAACCGTCGCCGTGAGGCCGAGGGAGCGATAGAGGGCTTGCGTGGCGGCGGCGTCAACCGGGCCGGTTTGATGAACAATCTGCCAGCCAGCCAGACTGGCCCCAATTCGGGCGAGGGCTTGAGGCACATGCTCGTTGAGCGTTCGGGCTCCGCTGCTGCCGCCGAGAATCAAGAGTTGACGCGCTCCGGTCGACGCCGGTTGAAAACCGTTGCGGATCGGGGTCCCGGTACACCGGACACGGCAGTGGGCCGGCAGGTGCTTCTGGGTGATGGGAAAGGACGTGCAGACCAGGGCGGCCCGGGGGGCCAGCCAGCGGTTGACACGGCCGGGAATCACGTTTTGTTCCAATAGCACCAACGGGATACCACAACTAATCGCGGCGCGAGCCATCGGTCCACTCGTGTAACCACCCAACCCGACGACGGCCGCTACTGGATGCTCGGCCAAGAACCGCCGGGCCGTATGGTAGCCGATGACGTTATCCACAACAAAACGGCCGAGGTCGCGGAACCGTCGTGGCCAGGGGCGACAGGGCAGGGGGAGATATTCCAGTCCGGCCGCGGCGACCTGTTCTCTTTCCAGTGGCTTGCCACTGCCGGCAAACGTGATGGGGATTTGCGGCATGGCATTGCGCATCTGCTCGGCCACGGCCAGTCCGGGGAACAAATGGCGTCCGGGTCCTCCGCCGGTGAAGACGATCTGTGGCATGCGGCTGGCTGCGGTCATCGGCTCACGATGTGGTGGGAAGAGGCGGCTTGGGTGACCGCAGTATCCGGATGGGGGGGATGCTCGGCCGCGACGCGGTCATTGATCCCGAACTTGAGGAGGGCCAAACCGACCAATGCGCACAGGGCCGAGGCGATCCAGAATCGCATGACGATTCGGGGTTCCGGCCAGCCTTTGAACTGGAAGTGGTGGTGCAGCGGGGCACAGAGAAAGATCCGCCGTCGGCGCCACTTGTAGTAAGCCACTTGAAGGATCACACTTACGGCTTCGGCTACGAACACGCCGCCGATGAGGACTAGGAGCAATTCCTGACGCGTGGCCATGGCGATCAGGCCGAGCAGGCCGCCCAGAGGGAGCGAGCCGGTGTCGCCCATGAACACTTGGGCCGGATGGCAGTTGAACCAGAGGAAGCCCAGGATGCCGCCGACCATCGCGCCGGCTAGGACCGTCAGTTCGCCTGCGCCGGGAATCCGGGGCAATTGGAGGTAGCTGGCCAATTCGGCATGACCGCTGCCATAGGCCAAAAGGGCCATGGCGGCGGTGGCAAACACAAGGCAACCGCCGGCCAGTCCATCGAGCCCATCGGTCAGATTCACGGCGTTCGACGCGCCGACCATGACGAGCATGGCCCAGGGGATGAACCAGAGGCCCAGGTCAACGGAGAGGTTCGTCAGGGGAACATGGAATTGCAGTCCGCCGGTTACGCCGGCCAATTGCCTATAGAGGATCCATGAAGCGGCAAGTGTTACGGCCACTTGCCCGAGCAGTTTGCTTCGGGCGCTGATCCCGTTCTTGTGTGCGAAGAGTTTGACCAGGTCGTCAATTGCCCCGACGATCCCCAGGCCGGTGGCAACCACCAGGGCAGCCAACAGATAACGATTGCTCAGGTCGCCGAACGCCAGCACTCCGGCGACGACTCCGGCCACGAGAAACAGGCCGCCCATGGTGGGCGTGGACTGCTTGGCCGTTTGAAGCTGGCAGAGCGTCTCGGAATCTCCCTTGATCGGCTCGCGGAACCGCCTGGCCAACCAAGCGATCAGCCACGGTCCGAGGGCTAGCGCCAGCACGAAGCTTCCCAACGCAGCCAGCGAGCTGCGAAGCGTGATTTTTTCGAGAGCCGGCAGGTTGGTGAGATAGTGAAGCCAGAGGAGCATGAGAAGAGTGGGCAGTGGGCACTGCGTACTCCAGAATTCCCTGAGCAGCCGGGACGGCGTGGAGGCGCCGCCCCGGCGCTCAGTCCGGAGCTCCATCGAGAAGCGCTTGCCGGCGTGGCTGACCCAGAAGCCGCATTTCCGGCAAGTTATTGCTCCAACCCCAGGAGGGAGGGTGGCGGCGGGTTCCCGCAAACCCGACACCGTCGACGGAGCTCGAACAAATGGTTTGTCGTACGGTCAGGCGGTTCTCCGTTTTGGGTACTGTTGCAGGGCTTCAATCAGGCGTTCCATGGCCACGACGCGCGAGCCTTTCACGAGGACCACGTCACCAGGGTTGATTGCCTGGCCGAGGTAGGGCAAGGCTTCGTCGGGCGTGCGACAGGGGATCGAATGGACGGGGGCCATGCCGGCTCCGCGTGCCCCGGCGACCACGTCGCGGGCATGCCTCCCGCAAGCGATCAGCAGATCGGCGCCGGCGATTGTGACGACTTGGCTTCCCAAGCGGCGATGAAACATCACGGCCTCGTCGCCCAGTTCGGCCATGTCGCCACAAACGACGATCTTTCGCCCCTCGGCGTCAAAGTCGCGCATCAATTCCAGGGCGGCTTGCATCGAGGTGGGGCTGGCGTTGTAGGCGTCGTTGATGACCGTCGCCTCGCGAAGCTCCATGATCTGGCAACGCATCGGCACCGACTCAAAGCCCTTGAGGGCGGCCGCAATCTCGGACAGGTCGAGACCGAAAACCCGACCGACCGCCACGGCAGCCAAGGCTGAGTTCAAATGGTGGCGTCCCCAGACCGGTACGGTGAATTCGCAGTCTTCCAGGCGGAAGCACAACTGGCCGTGACCGCAACGGACGTCGGTGGCCATCAGGTCGCATTCCGGCGTATGGCCGACCCAGGTGATCGGCGCGTGGCATCGCGCGGCGATGCGTCGCAGCCAGGGGTCGTCACCGAGAATCGCGTGACCGTCGGAGGGCAAGGCGGCCAGGAGTTCGCTCTTTGCTTCGGCAATCGCCCGATCGCTGCCGAAGGTAGCCAGATGGGACATGCCAATCCGCGTGATGACACCGATCTTCGGAGCACATAACGAGGCCAAGGCAGCAATCTCGCCGGGACGGCTGGCGCCGAGCTCGAGGACGGCGTATTGGTGGGTCGGCTCCATCTGGAGCATGCTCAACGGCAGGCCGATGTGGTTGTTAAAGTTTTTGGGACTGGCCGTGCCGCAAAGGCGGCCTTTGAGCACTGTGTGGATCATCTGCCGGCAGGTCGTCTTGCCGACGCTTCCGGTCACGGCGACGACCGTGCCGTGGAAGCGGCCGCGATTCCAGGCGGCCCATTGTTCGAGGGCCTTTTGCGGATCGTCGACGGTGATTGTCCAGCGATCGTCGGGCGCGTCAATGGGGCAGCCGACGACGGCCCCGATCGCGCCCCGCGCAAAGGCTTCGCCGGCGAAGTCGGCCCCATTGTGCCGCGGACCAATCAATCCCCAGAACACGTCGCCCGGCGCGACCTGGCGGCTGTCGGTCACCACGGGGCCGAGCACCGTTGCGCGCAGATCCCCTTCGGTTCCGGGCACCGGTTTCAAGACACCATGGATCGCTTCGTGCAGTTCGTGGAGGGTCGTCATCGGGGTGCTTGATGATTTGAGGTTTGGGATTTGGGATTGCGTCAGACGGGGTGTGTCTTGAGCGTGTTTTACTGTCCGATGGAAGAGGGGAGGTTTTCGTAAAGCCATTGGCGGGCAACGTCGCAGTCATCGAAGTAGCCGCGTTGATCGCCGATGATCTGGTGTTTCTCGTGTCCCTTGCCGGCGATCAAGACGCAGTCGCCCGGCTGGGCCTGGGCCAGCGCCCAATGAATGGCCTTCGCCCGATCGGGGATCACTTCCATGTCGTTCGGGCGGTTGCACCCGTCGAGCAGTTCGCGGATGATCAGGTTCGGGTCTTCGGTGCGCGGATTGTCGTTGGTGATCACGGCCACATGGGCCAGAGATTCGACGGCCTGGGCCATCAGCGGACGCTTCCGCCGATCGCGGTCGCCGCCGGCACCGAAGACGCAAATCAGCCGGCCGCTGATCACTTCCCGAAGGGTTTCCAGGGCGTTGGTCAGGGCGTCGGGCGTGTGGGCAAAGTCGACGAACACGCTGAACGGCTGGCCGCACTCGATCCGCTCCAGGCGGCCGGGCACGCGTTCCAGCGACTCCAGCCCGCGGACGACCGTATCCAACTCGATTCCGCAGGTCAAGCCCACTGCGGCGGCCATCAGGCAGTTGTACATGTGATGGGTGCCGATCATCTTCGTGGTCACAGGCACCGCTTCACTTCCGGCACAGAGCAGGAAGGTCTGTTCGCTGGTGAACCGTTCGAGCATCTGGCCGGTAATTTCGGCGGCGGAGCGAACGCCGATTGTGAGCACGGGCGCGCTGAGATGGGCCAGGTATGCGGCCGTGGTGCTGTCGTCGGCGTTGAGCACGGCGAAACCTTCGCCGGTCAGATAGTCGAACACGCGTGACTTGGTCAGGCGGTAGTCGCGGATCGAATGATGGTAGTCGAGGTGATCGCGTTGGACGTTCGTCACGCAGGCCGCATCGAGCATGACGCCGGCCATGCGGTGTTGGGCCAGGGCATGGCTGGAGACTTCCATCACTGCATGGGTGCAGCCGTTGGAAACCATTCGGGCCAAGGCGCTGGCCAATTCTTCGGAGGGGGGCGTGGTCCACGAGGTCTCGCGGAACTCGGCACCGTCGAAGCAGCCGAGTGTGCCGAGGATGCCTGGTTGGTGACCGGCGGCGGCCAGGATGCTGGCGATCAGATAGGTGGTGGTTGTCTTGCCGTTGGTGCCGGTGACCCCGATGACTTTCAGGCTTCGTGAGGGAAACCCAGCCAGGGCTTGGCAAAGGTATCCGTAGGCTTCGCGGGTATCGGGCACATAGCAGATCGGCACTTCGATTCCTCGCAGCGGTTTTTCCGCGAGGATGCCGACGCAGCCGCGCTGAATCGCTTCGACCACGTGGTCATGACCGTCGTGCGTCTCGCCCGAGAGGGCTGCAAACAACTCCCCCGGCCGGAGCGAACGGGAATCCCGCGAGCACGCGCCGACGAGGATGTCATCGGCGCCGACGAACTCGGCTTCCGGCAACAACTGTCGCAAGCTGATCTGCGGACCCCCGTTGGGAGAAGTTCGCATGGTGCGAGGCCTCCATGCCCGAAATGGCACGCGATGCATTGCCGACCGGCGGAGAAGACTAGTCATTGGTCAATTTCTGGCGAGAAATCCATTTCTCGCCCCACCGCCGGTCGCGTTTGAATTGGCGGCCGGATTGTCCGTTTTTTCCGCACTCTGTCAAGGCGGAATTCCGGGAATTCCACAGTCGTCCAAGACGGGGGAACACAATGCATCTGGACAAGCCACCGACAATGAGCGAAGATTTTACGTGGGGGCGGTGTGTTTTGTAGGATCGTGAGACGATGCGTACTGAAGACTTCGACATTGATAACCTGGCCTCTTATCTTCATTTGACCCCGCAACAGGTGACCCGCTTGGCCGACCGGGGCAAGATTCCGGGCCGGAAGGTGGCCGGACAGTGGCGGTTTTCCCCGGCTGATATTCATCACTGGCTCGAGGAGCGGATCGGCTTGTCGGATGAGGACGAACTAGTCGAGGTCGAAGGCGTCTTGCAGCGTTCGGCGTTGAGGGCGGGTGAGCCGGAGGAGATTCTCATCGCCTCGATGCTTCCCAAGGAGGCCATTGCCATCCCCCTGCAAGCCCGCACGCGGAATGCCGTGTTCACGGAGATGGTCTACGCGGCGGCCCAGACCGGCTGGCTGTGGGACCCGGAAAAGATGGTCGAAGCGATTCGATCCCGCGAAGAACTGTATCCGACGGCTTTGGACAACGGCGTCGCCCTGCTCCACCCGCGCCGCCCGATGCCGAACATCCTCGGCCAGGCGTTTTTGGCCCTGGGGCGGACGTCCAACGGGATTCCGTTCGGCGGTGCGCGTGGCGGGTTGACGGACATCTTCTTTCTGATCCTGTCGGTGGAAGACCGCGGCCATCTGCGGACCCTGGCCCGGCTGAGTCGAGTCCTTGCCGTGCCCGGTTTCGTGCAGGCCCTGCGTGAAGCCCCCGACGCCGTGGCTGCCTACCAACTCATTTCGGATACCGAAGCCGAACTTCCTTGAGGCCGCGACCGCCGGTCGTGTCCCTTGCATGGCTCAGTTGACCCTTCTGTTTGTCGGTGACCCCCAGCGGGCCGAATTCCGCGAGGCGCGGGCCTCGTTGGAACGCCTGGGTCAGGTCGTGGACGCTCCGACGCTGGCGGCGGCCCAGCGGATGTTGGGCGAAGGGACCTTGGCCCCAGACGTGATCGTTGTCGCCCAGGCGTATCCTGGTGAGTATACGGCCGAGGCCCTCGACCGCTTGCGGCGGCTGGCCCCGTTAGCTCGGCTGCTGGGGCTGCTGGGCTCGTGGTGTGAAGGCGAAGTGCGGACCGGCAAACCGTGGCCTGGGGCGATTCGCGTTTATTGGCACCAGTGGCTTCCCCGTGCGGAGCGGGAACTCGGTCAACTTGGCGAAGGACTCGGCTCGAGTTGGGCCTTACCCCTGACTGCCAGTGAGGAAGAACGCTTTTTGGCCCTGGCCGAGCAACCGCTGGAAACCGGTTGGGGGCGGATTGCCCTCGTCACGCCGCAATTTGACATGTACGATTGGCTGGCCACGGCCTGCCGTCGCAGCGGCTATGCGACCTGTTGGCTGCGTCCGCCGTATGCGACCATGGAGGAAGACTTGGTGGCCGCGATTTTCGACACCACTGAGTGCCAAGGCGAGGAGCTCGCCGAGTTGCGGCATCTGGCTGTTCGGCTTGGTCCCCTCCCGATCGTGGCCCTCTTGGACTTCCCTCGCGTGGAAGACCGCGACCGGGCCCTCGTGGCCGGGGCGGCCGCCGTGTTGTCGAAGCCCGTGCTGATCGACGATCTTTACTGGCAGTTGAATCAGGTGACGGCATTCACTCAACGATCCATTTCAGCGCGACGGCGGCCAACGGGGGCAACGTGAGGCTCAGCGAGTCTGCATGGCCATGAGCCGGGATCGGCGCGGTTTCGACACGTCCCAGGTTCCTTAGCCCGCTGCCGCCGAAGTGTTCGGCGTCGCTATTGAGGATCTCTTCCCAGAACCCACGGCGTGGAACGCCTATGCGATAGTCGTGGCGTGGGACAGGGGTGAAGTTGCAGGCCACCAGCACGGGATGGTCGTCGTCGAGCCCTTTGCGGAGAAAAGTCAACACGCTATTGTGGCTGTCGTGGCAGTCGATCCACTCGAAGCCGGCCGGGTCGCAGTCGCGACGATACAGAGCCGGTTCATTGCGGTAAACCCGATTGAGATCCTGGACCCAACGCTGCATGCCTTCGTGCGGGGCATCCTGGAGGAGATGCCAGTCCAGACTCGTGTCGTGATGCCACTCGCGTCGCTGGGCGAACTCTCCGCCCATAAACAGGAGCTTCTTACCGGGCTGGAGATACTCATACCCGAGCAAGAGCCGGAGGTTGGCGAATTTTTGCCAATCGTCGCCGGGCATCTTGTTCAACAGCGACCCTTTGCCGTGCACGACCTCGTCATGCGAGAGCGGCATGATGAAGTTTTCCGTGAAGGCATAAACCATCCGGATGGTCAGTGGGTCGAGGTGGTACTGGCGGAGGTTCG
>CAZLDQ010000148.1:12232-14482 GCA_964558295.1 uncultured Planctomycetaceae bacterium
GGGAGCGTGGGCCATGAACGACAAGGTGTCGTGCATCCAGCCCCTGTCCCATTTGTAGCCGAAGCCGAGGCCGCCGATGTAGGTCGGCCGGGAGACGCCGGGCCAGGCCGTGGATTCCTCGGCTACGGTGAACGTATCGGGATAGTCGGCGTAGACCCGGGCGTTAAACTCGCGCAGGAGCGAGATGGCTTCGAGGTTTTCCCGGCCGCCGAAGCGGTTGGGAATCCACTGGCCCGGCTTGCGCGAGTAGTCGAGGTAGAGCATTGAGGCCACGGCGTCGACCCGCAGGCCGTCGATATGATACTTGTCGAGCCAGAAGACGGCGTTGCTCAAGAGGAACGAACGGACCTCGTTGCGGCTGTAGTTGAACACGTAGCTGTTCCAGTCGGGATGGATGCCCTGGCGGGGGTCGGCGTGCTCGTACAGATGCGTGCCGTCGAAATAGCCCAAGGCGAACTCGTCGTTGGGGAAGTGCGAGGGAACCCAGTCGAGGATCACGCCGATGTCGTGCTGGTGCAAGAGGTCGATCAGGTACATGAAGTCCTGGGGCGTGCCGTACCGGCTCGTGGGAGCGAAGTAACCGGTGATCTGGTAACCCCAGGAACCGTAAAACGGATGCTCCATCACCGGCATGAACTCGACGTGGGTGAATCCCATCCGCCGCACGTACTCGACCAGCCGGGGCGCCAATTCGCGATAGGTGAAGAACTGGTCCGGCCGGTCGGCCGGGCGCATCCAGGAGCCGAGGTGCAGTTCATAGATCGACACCGGCTCGTCGATGGCGTTGAACTCCTGGCGGCTCCGCATCCATGTCTCGTCGTGCCATGGGTAGTCAAGCGTCCAGACATACGAAGCGCTGTTCGGCGGCACTTCCATGTGATACGCATAGGGATCGGTCTTGTTGACCCGATAGCCGTTGTGCCGGGAGACGATGTGGTATTTGTACATCAGTCCCGGCCGCAGCCCGGGAAAGAACCCCTCCCAGATGCCCGAGCTGGCGCGCGGATGGAGCGGATGGGAATGGGTGGACCAACCGTTGAAGTCGCCCATCACGTAGACGTGTGAGGCATTTGGTGCCCAGACGGCGAAATAAACCCCCTCGACCCCTTCGTGGCACCACGGTCGTGAGCCGAGCTTATGGTACAAATGGAGGTGGGTTCCCTCGTTGAACCAATGGAGGTCGTCGTCGGTCAGGAGTGTCATCGGGGTCATCGAGGGCACCTTGGGGTTGTGGGCGAATCAGAGGCAAAAGACCGACCTTGGTCCCGGTCGCCCCAAATTGTACCCCACGCTCCAACCTCCGACGACCAGGTTTACCCTCGTGAGAGCTTTTTGGGGGGGAGGGAGGACTTTTGTCGGGGACTCCCTCCGTAGCGTTCCGGATGGGGTGAAGAGAATGCCATGGAACCGGCTATTTCTTTTTCCCAGTTCCCCTCACCCCAGCCCTCGTCCAGAGGGGGGAACTTGGGAAACTGCCGCTTAGCCCCGTTCACAAGCCCGAAGCTCTTCGAGAATGGCCACTCCGTTACTGGTGCCGATCCGAGTGGCGCCGGCAGCGAGCAGGGCTTTGACGGCGTCAAGGGTGCGAATGCCGCCGGCCGCTTTGACGCCTGCCCGGTTGCCCACGACGGAACGCATCAGGGCCACGTCGGCTACCGTAGCGCCGGCGGTACCGAAGCCGGTCGACGTTTTGACGAAGTCGACGCCCGCCTCGACGGCCATGTGGCAGACCAGTCGCTTCTGTGCGTCCGTCAGGTAACAGGTTTCCAGGATCACCTTGGAGATCACGCCGGCTGGCCGGCAAGCGGCAACCAGGTCAAGGAGCTCGCGACGGACTAGCCCGTGGTTGCCCGCCTGGAGCGCCCGGAGGTTGATGACCATGTCGATTTCGCCGGCCCCCCGGGCGATGGCGTCGCGGATTTCAAAGGCTTTCGTGGCCGAGGTGTTTTGTCCCAAGGGAAAGCCCACGGCCGCGCCCACGCGAACCCCGGAGCCTTCAAGGAGGCGGACACACGCGGTCACCTCGGCCGGATTGACGGCGACCATCGCAAACCGACACTGCCGGGCCTCGTGGCAGAGCCTTTCGATGTCGGTTGGGGGGCCATACGCTTTGAGATACGTATGGTCGATCATCGCGGCCAGCGACGTAGGGGTCAGAACCAGGGTGTCCATCAGACTCATTGTATTGCTAACCTCAGACAATGTGAGAACTTTTACCGCGACTCGCCGCGGATCGAAGGGGGAGAGGGG
>CAZLDQ010000149.1:0-14387 GCA_964558295.1 uncultured Planctomycetaceae bacterium
GCCCCCCCAAGGATGGCCGCCACGGTTCCCGTCTTCAAAAACGCTCGTCGGTCAACAGGCTGGCTCATGCGGGGATCCTCTAACGAAAGCAATACCAAAGCTGTTTTCTTGAACCGGCACGATCCCTATTATTTTACCATGGGGATCGCCGTGCCCATAGATGCCGGTGAGACGGGAGTAAAGAGCGGGGGCCGTACGCAGCGACCACCGGGACGGGGCGCCGCCGGCCCCACACGCCTCGAATTGAGCCCTGTCCCCGTCCCACGGCCCCACGGGGTACCGCGTACTCCTCACTGCACACGGCCAACGAGGGTCAGCAAGCGGGCAAGGACTTCGGTTGGAAGGTCGTCCAATAGTTCAAGGCGAAAGTGCCGTACGCCGCGTTGAAGCAACGCCGGTACGGTTTCCACCGCACTTCGAGGCACGGCGTTGAATAACGTGTTGCGGCAGCTTGCGTCGGCCGTCAAACGATGGGCCACGCCCCTGTGGTCGCGCAGGCGGACTTCGTGCCGGTCGCAGGGACGCCCGCAGTTGGTCCGGTTCGTCCCTGGCGAAAGTACCGCACAGAACACGCAGTGCTCCATGTGGAACATCGGCATGTGGTGATAGACGACCACCTCCAGCCACTCGGGCGGCACGACACCGGCCAGGGCGAGCACCTGCTCGCGGTTAAGATCATGCGACACGGTGACCCGCTGGGCCCCCGACTCGTGCAGGAACCGCACGGTCAGCTCGTTGGCGGCGTTGAGCGAAAAGTCGGCCACGACCGGCACGCCGGCTTGGCGATAGAAGTGGAGTCCGGCCAGATTGCGGGCGAGGATTCCATCGGGTTCCGCGCGCAGAAGCGAGGGGAAGAGGCCCGCGTCTTCGGGCTTCTGGATTCGCGGCGTGGCCAGGAAGATTGTCGCGCCCGCCTCGTGGGCCCGCTGAACAGCCTCGCGATATTCGTGGAGGTTCTTGAAATCGACCAGCACACTCCGCACCCCCTCGGCGAGGACCGCTTCCAGTTGGACCAGCGAGCGGCAGAGGACGTGAAACGCGGCCCTCTCCCGCTGCGTGGGCGAAGGGAACATTCGCAGGCCGTCCCGGAGCGATTCGAGCACTGAGCCTTCGGCCAACCGGCGAATCGGAGGCGTCGCGACAAGCCTATCCAACTCCTCGACCATCTGGCGGCGCAGCTTGCCCAACACGCTCAGCGGCGCCATCGGCGTGCCGACCACCCGCGCGTCGAGCGTTCGCAGTTGATAATTCGTTCCGCCCAAGCGGCCGAACTGTTCGGCGAGCAGTCCTTCGCTCAACGGGTGCTTGCGGGCTTCGGCCAATGGTTCGGAGGATAGGAAACGGCACTCCTGCCCGGACGAAGTCTTCACCGCGACCTTCATTGGTTGGCCGACTTCGGCCTCGACGACGAGATCCAGGGCGATCCGTCGCCAGGGCACGTCGTTCTGATAGGTCTTGCGCAGCCGGCCGGTCAGATGGGGATCGTCGGTCTTCCACACGGCTTGCCCTGGTCGAATCGCGTTCAGGTCAAATGCTCCGTGCTGGAAGGCCAACTCGGCGCCCCCCGGCGGCGCAGCCTCCATGAGCGGCTGACCGTCGCGGAATATCTCGTAGACCCGACCGCCGGGCGGATTCTCGTCTTGCGGGTTGGTCTCAAAGACCACGCCGTCGCCGCGAGTGACCGCACAGCGAAGCTCGACGGTCACACGTCCGCGCCGCACCATCTTGACCTGTCCGAGCAGCACCCCGCGATTCGCCGAACTGACGGCCGGCACCAGGGTCTTGTGGTTAGGGCCTTCCAACCAACCGTGCGAAAAGCCTCGCGAGAAGGAAAGCTCCATTTCCTCGACTTGACGCGGGGTAAACTCCACCGGCCGGCCCGACCAGGCCGCATCGATCGCCAGGCGATAGTGACGCACGATGTTGGCCACATAGTCCGGAGGCTTCATCCGACCTTCGATCTTCAGACCGTTCACCCCGGCCGCGATCAGCCGAGGCAACAGGTCGTAGGCGGCCAAGTCGTGTGGACTGACAAGATACCGCTTGTCGCCCAAGTCCATCAGGCGGCCGTCGCAAATCAGGTCATACGGCAAACGGCAGGCCTGGGCACACAGGCCGCGGTTGGCACTGCGTCCACCAAGCGACAGACTCGCCAGGCACTGCCCCGAGTAGGCCACGCAAAGGGCCCCGTGCACGAAAACCTCCAGCGGCATCGTGGTCTGCCGACGGATCCTGGCCACGTCGTCGATCGTCAGTTCCCGGGCAAGGATGACCCGGCTCAGCCCCAGCCGTTCGACCGCCGCGATTCCCTCGGCACTGGTGAGCGACATCTGCGTGGAAGCATGGACCGGCAGCTCCGGGCAGACCGCGCGCACGAGTTGGGCCATGCCCAGGTCTTGGACAATCACCGCGTCAACGCCCGCGGAGGCGACGGTGCGGATCGTCTGCTCGGCCTGCTCCAGTTCCGAGGAGAAAACCAGCGTGTTGAGCGGCAGGTAGCCTTTGACCTGCCGGGCCCGCAGAAACGCCATCACGCGGGGCAATTCCTCGGGACGGAGGTTCGTGGCCCGAGCCCGGGCGTTGAGCCCCGAGGTGAGGCCGAAGTAAACCGCGTCGGCCCCGTTGGCCGCTGCCGCGCGCAGGCAATCCCAGTCGCCGGCCGGGGCCAACAGTTCTGGCGGTGCGGGCGTATGAGGAAACGGGGGAATGGTAACATTCATGGTCGACAACGGATTTGCCGAAAGGATAAACGGCGAAAGGGGGGGCGGGAAGAGCCTTTTGCGGCTGCAAGCGAATTTGTTTGTTGGTATTGTATCCGTCTGCGGCCCGGTTCGACTAGGACGGAGCCCACGGAGGGGAAAGTCGCTTGCAGTTTCCTTCGCCCGGGGGTAGTTTAACGGATGCTCAACCTGACAAGGTCCCCCACACCCCCTGCCATCTCCATACTACGATGGAGACGGCTGAGCCCAGCCCTGCAGTTGTTCTGCCTTTTGAGTCTGCGGCCTGATCCGCCCCGCAAGCCACCGAATACCGCAATCTTTCTGCCTCGATTCCCTGGAGGTTGATCCCATGAGTCAACATTCACGCAGAGACTTCCTTATTCACTCGGCCGGCGGGATGGCGGCCCTTAGCACCCGCGGCCTCTGGTCGTCAGTGGGCCAGTGTGCGGAGAAACCGGCCGAGATGGCGATTGCCCGATGGACCGGGGCCAAAGAGCTTTCCGATCCCGAATTCCAAAAAGTGGCCATTTCGCTCACCGAAAAGGCGATCGAGGCCGTCGGCGGTCTGAAGCGGTTCATTGGCAAAGGGGACGTGGTCTGGGTCAAGCCGAATATCGGTTGGGACCGCACCCCCGACCTGTCGGCCAACACCAACCCCGACGTGGTCGCCACGATTGTCCGCCTGGCGTTTGACGCCGGGGCGAAGAACGTCATCGTCGGCGACAACCCCTGCGACCTGCCTCCCAAGGCATATGCCTCAAGCGGCATCCCCGAAGCCGCCAAGAGAGTCGGCGCCGAGGTGGTCTTGCTCGACCGGACCCGCTTCAAGGAAACCAACATCAAGGGGGAACGGATCAAGAGCATCCCGATCTTCCCGGGCATCATGGAGGCCGATCTGGTGATCAACGTGCCGGTCGCCAAGCACCACCGGCTGGCCAACGCCACGCTCTGCATGAAGAACTACATGGGCGTGATCGAGAACCGCAAGCTGTTCCATCAGGACATCCCCGCCTGCCTGAACGACATTACCCGCTTCATGAAGCCGCGGATCACGATCCTCGATGGGATGCGCGTGCTGATGGATCACGGTCCCAAGGGAGGCAATCCGGCCGACGTCAAGGTAAAGACCACCGTAGCCGCCGGCACGGACATCGTGGCCCTCGATGCGTTCGGCGCGGAGTTGCTCGAACGGAAGCCGACCGACATTCCTTCCGTCGTCAAGGGACAAGAAGGCGGCCTGGGTACGATGAACTACCGTTCGCTCGCGTTGCGGGAGATCGCCGTTTCATGAGTCGACGCCGTTTTTGGAGTGCCGTGCGAATCCGAAGAACCGTGCAGATTCTTGTGTTGCTCGCATTCTTCGGGATCCTCGGGCTCGCACGCATGCAGCCGACCGGGGAAGAAGCCAATCATCTGGTCGAGACCTTCTTCCTTCTCGACCCGTTGATCCTGATTGCCACCTGGCTCGCGGCACATGCGGTGCACCCGCCGATGATTCTGGCCGTGGGGACGATCGTCATCACGCTCCTCGTCGGCCGGGTCTTCTGCGGCTGGGCTTGCCCGCTCGGCACGATCCACGCCCTGGCCGGCCGCGTGTTCGACCGCTTCTCGTCGCGTGCCAAACGCCGCGATCACTGGTCGCGTTGGCAGTTGACCAAGTACTATCTCTTGGCCGGCTTTTTGGTGATGGCTCTGTTTGGCGTCCACTGGGGCGTGATCTGGGACCCGCTGGTGCTCCTCTACCGGACCACGACGACCGTCCTCTTGCCCGGCGTGCAGTGGAGCGTGGAACAAGGGGCCACGGCCGCCTTCCAGGCCGATCCGGGCGTGGGCCCAGTGCGGCTGACCAAAGTGACCGAGCCGGTTTACGGCTTCTTCCGGGACCATGTGTTCAACCTGCCCGGCCAGTCGTTTATCTCCACCGGGCTGATCGCGCTGGTCTTCGTGGCCATGGTCCTGGCCAACGGCTATCGGCGACGGTTCTGGTGCCGGTATCTCTGCCCGCTGGGGGCCTTGTTGGGGCTCTTCTCCTGGCGTCCGTTCCTGCGGCGCGAGGTGAACAAGGAAACGTGCAACCAGTGCGACCTGTGTGCGATGACCTGCCACGGCGCCGCGGGCAAGACGCCCGGCGACCAGTGGAAGCCGGCCGAGTGTCTGGGCTGCCTCAACTGCACCGACTCCTGCCACCGCGACGGCCTGCGATTCCGCTGGGTCGGGCCGTGGCGCCGCAAGCCGGCGGTCGAAGGAATTGATCTCTCGAAGCGAGCCCTACTGGCCTCGGCCGCGGGCGGCGTGGTGGCCTTGCCCTTGCTGCGTGCCAATCCCCAGTCACGCGGCAAGGTCTACCATCCGGCCTTGATCCGTCCGCCCGGCGCGAGGGAAGAGAAGGAGTTTCTCGCCCGCTGCACGTCTTGTGGGCTGTGCATCAAGATCTGTCCGACCGGCGGGCTCCAGCCCTCGCTCGTGGAGGCCGGGCTGGAAGGGCTCTGGACGCCGCGGCTGGTGCCGCAGATCGGCCATTGCGATTTCACCTGCACGCTCTGCGGCCAGGTCTGCCCCACGGAAGCCATCCAGCGGCTCACCGTGGAAGAGAAGCACCAGGTGCGGATCGGCTTGGCCTCGTTCGACACGACCCGCTGCATCCCTTACGCCTACGGGCGCGACTGCATGGTCTGCGAAGAGCATTGCCCGATTCCCGACAAAGCGATCTACTGCCTGGAAGTCGAGATCCGCGACCGCAACGGGCAAGTCAAGAGGATCAAGCAGCCGCACGTCGATCCCGACAAGTGCATCGGCTGCGGCGTCTGCGAGAACGTTTGCCCGTTCAAAGACCGTCCCGGGATTCGCGTGACCAGCGCCAACGAGTCGCGGCACCCCGCCCGCCTCGACAGCCCCGGCAATCAGCCGATCCTTCCCGACAACGACCTCTACTAGTCGGCAGTTAGCGCCCTGGCGTTCTGCCGTCTCCACCGCCGGCGTTGGGCGGCATGCTGTCACACGGCCTCGCCGCTTCATTCGCTTCCGTGTCGGGCCGCGCGAGACAACCACTTCGCCTCACCTCGCTCGGCGTGCGATGAAAGTGCCGGCCAAAGCGGGTCGCAAAATAGCGGCTGGAACTGAAGCCACAGGCCGCCGCCACGTCGGCGATGCGGAGCTCCGGGCGGAAAGCCAACATCTGCCAGCCGGCTTCCAGGCGACAGAGGTTCAAGTAGGCCCCCGGCGTCATGTTGAACAGCCGCCGGGTCAAGTGAATAAACTGGGTCGCCCCCAGCCCGCAGCGGCGGGCCATGCGGTCCAAGGTCCATTCGGCGGCCAGTTCGTCCGGGCGTTCGCGCAGCTCCGCCCAAAACAGCTCCACCGTCCGCTGGCTGCTGGCCAGACGCGAATCCAAATCGACGTGCCGCTGCCGGAACATCTCCAGAACGTGAACCAACAACGCGTTGACCAGAACAGCCAGAAGCGAAACGCTCGTACCACCCCGGTCGCGAGCCACAGCATTGCTGATTCGCTGAAAACACCGCCCAATCTCGGTCGTGCCGTGCCAGACCGGCTGCTCGTTCTGGCGCAGGCAGGTCGTCAGTTCGCGCACGTCGTTTTGGGTCAGCACGATCCAGTCCGGCCACTGCCATGCCTGATGCGGCCGGCGCACGCCGACGTCGAGGATCATCCAGTGCAACCGTCCGGGGCCCACATGCGGATCGCCGACGCGATGTTGCTGCCAGGGGCGTGTAATGGTCAGGTCGCTGGGCTGCAAGCAAAAGGCCGCGTGTTGTACGGCGAAGTCGAGGCAGCCGTATTCCAGCCAAGTCAACTCCAAGCCTTCGTTGCGGTGCCACGGGAGGCCCCAGTCTTGCCGTTGCGGTGCATCCCAGAATCCGATCGTCTTGACGCCCGGCAACATCCCACGGGGCAAGCGGCGGCCGGGGTAATGACCATGCACGAGGGCGTGCAGTTCGACCTTGCCCGCCGCCACGGCGGCCTCCAGCGGTCCGCAGGTGTCGGCCCGGTAAGTGGAACCGGCTTCATAATAGAGCGGCACGGTCATGGCCTGGAACGACTCACCGGAAAAGGTTCGAATTCTTTCAGTGAAAGAACTTGGATTAGCCACCTCGCTCCTGACGTGATATCCTACTGTGGTTTCAGGGGGCCTGCAATCCCGGCGGTGGTTTACATTCCTTCACGAGCCCTGGAACGGGAGAATCGCAATGGGTCAGATCGCGCTGGGCGTGAACATGGAATTCGTCCGCCACGACGACAAGTCCTTTGAATGGGGCGTGGCCAAGGCCGCCGAATTGGGCTACCAGTACATCGAGCCCATGGTCCACTGGGGCCGGGAATTACTCAGCGAGGCCGGCTACTTCCACAGCGTCTCCCTCCTCGACGACCCGTGGCGCGTGCGAGAAGCCTGTCAACGCGCGGGCCTCAAGCTGTCCGGCCTCTCGGCCCATTGCCCCTTGTGTAAGCCCGAGATTAGCACGGAGTATCTCAAACAGGCCATCCGTTTCGCGGCCGAGTGCGGCGCCCCGCTCGTCAATACCGACGAGGGTCCCAAGCCGTCCTGGACAACCGTCGAGGAAGACCACACGCTGATGTGCTATGTGCTTACCGAGGCGGCGGCAGTCGCCCAACGCCGCGGCGTGTTGATTGGCCTGGAGCCGCACCAGCAGTACAGTAAGACTCCGGCCGGCCTCGACCGCATCTACCACCTGGTCCAGTCGCCCGTGATCGGCATCAACTTTGATACGGGCAACAGCTACCTGGCCGGCGAGGACCCCGTCGCCTGGCTAGCCCGCGTAACCGACCGGCTGGTCCACCTGCACGCCAAAGACATCTCCGTCGAGCAGTCGGCGGTCGAGCGCGGCAAGGTGACCGGTACGCCTGTTGGTTGTGCCTGCGGCGATGGCGTGGTCGATTGGCCCGCCGTGATTCAGCTGTGCCGCGAGGCGCCGCGGGATATCGTGCTTTCCGTCGAGTGCGGCACGGTGGAGCAGGCCGCCCGAAGCGCCCAATACCTTCGGTCATTGCTCGAAGTCGAAGAACCAAGTTGTGGCTGTTTCACTGCAGGAGACTTGATATGACGACAGCATTCGAAACCAACCAAGAAGCACCGACCCGCCGCGAATTCTTTCGCCACTCAGCGGCAGCGGCCGCCACGGCAACCGCCGCGACCATGTTTGCCGCACCGTTGGTGATTGCTGACGACCGTGTGAAGGGGGCCAACGAGCGGATCGGCGTCGGTTTCATCGGCGTCGGCAGCCGGTGCCAGGCCCACCTGGACATCGTCAACGCCTTCAAAGAGCGAGGCATCGCCGAACCGGTGGCGGTCTGCGACGTCTACCGCCCCCGCCTGGAAGCCGCCGTCCAGAAGACGGGCGGAGCGAAGAGCTACATGGAACACGAGGCGTTACTGGCCGACAAGAATGTCGACGTCGTCTGCATCGCCACGCCCGATCGCCTCCACGCAATCCAGACGATCGATGCACTGAACGCCGGCAAAGACGTCTACTGCGAAAAGCCGCTGACCCATTGGAGCCAGTTTGAACTGGCCAAAAAGGTCCAAGAAGCGGCCGACAAGAATCAACGTCTCGTCCAGGTCGGCACCCAGCACATGGCCGACGACAATTACCCGGAGATCATCCGCTTGATCCGCGACGGCGTCATCGGCAAACCGATGCACGTCACCTGCAGCTATTTCCGCCGCGGCGACTGGGGCGAGCGGATGCCCATTCCCGACGCCAATGCCACGCCGGGCCCCGACCTGCTTTGGGACCGCTTCCTGGGCGACGCCCCCAAGGTCGAGTTTTCGGTCTCACGGTTCTTCCAGTGGCGCATGTACTGGGACTATGCGGGCGGGCCAGCCACCGATCTTTTGGTACATACGTTCACGCCCATCTTCTGCGTCCTCGAACTCGACTATCCCGAACGTGTGTTCGGCGGCGGCGGAACCTTCGAATACCAACGCGAAGTGCCCGACCAGTGCAATATCATCGCCGACTATCCGGGCGGACCGTCCGTAGTCATGACCAATTCGCTCTCCAACCACGTCCCCTCCGATACGATGATCCGCGGAACCGACGGCCTGATCACCTGGGCCATGCTCCAAGGCGGCAAGCAATACGGGGTCCGCATCATCCCCTTCGACAAGACGAAGAAGGAAATCCATCTGCCCTGGAAAGGCCAAGGCGACACCAGCAAGCTCTGGCAGGACCTGCTGGATTGCGTACGCACCCGGCAACAGCCCAAGTGCAACATCGCCATGGCCGTGCGCGTCCAGGCCCCGCTCTCGATGGGCGTCCTCTCCCATCGAGAAAATAAGGTCGCCCGCTGGGACAAGGAACGACAGCAGATCGTGCTCCGTTAACCCGTCTCTGGAACAACTTCTACCGCTCAGGCCGTTATTGGGGCGGTTGCAGGGCAGGAGGATAGGCAATGAGTGAGGGCTGCGCCCAAAGCTGGACGCGGCAGGGCTCGGTCTCGACGAGAGCGCCCGCCGGATCAATCGACGCAACCGCAGGAGAGCAATCGCAGCCGCCCCAGCTATAGCCGTAGGCTCGGCCGTAGCCGGAGTAGGGATAGCCGTAATTGCCCCAACCATAGGCCTCCCAGTTGGCGCCATAGACGCCCCAACGATCCCTGCCCGCGCCGTTGAATTGGTCCGCTTCTGCCGAACCGACTGTCACGAAGCCCACCAGGACCACGGCCACCAGAAGGGAATAGAGTTGTCGCATACATCATCCTCCATCGGCAAAGAAGAGACCCCGTCCGACTCGCGTCAGCGACGTTGCTGAGCGGGAACTCCGTTCGATCGAGCGCCCGACGCCCTCGATCGAACGGACAAAGGGGCTACGTTCCAGTCTGATTGGAACCGGTCGCCCACTCAAGCGGTTGCCTGGGGTAAATCACCTTGGTTTCCTTCTGGGGTGGGGGACGACCGCGAGCAGTCCCTCGTTGGAATCGTGACAATTCCTCCAAAACGCACTCGTCACGTGCGTGGGGGGGCGGTTTGCTTCAGACTACTTTTGCAGGCAGCACTTCTTGTGCTTCTTCCCGCTGCCATAAGGGCACGGCTCGTTGCGCCCCACTTTTTTCCGCGGAGGGTCGGACTCCTCCTCGCAGATCGTCTCGTCCCCGCGACGTCGGACTTCGCGGATTTCCCGGGACTCCTGCTCACGGTGTTTCTGCTCCAGCTCCGCTTTCCACTCGGCCATTTCGGGAAGGTCGATCTCCATGAGCGACACCACCGCAACCAAATCTCGACGCAGATTGGTGAGCGCTTCGTCATAGTCGCCGGTCAGGGCCAGTTGCCGCACAGGCTCGATCGCCTCGAAGGCGTACTGCAAGGTCGCCGCCTCGGTCCGCATTCCCGCTTCTTGCGCAACACAGGGGGAATTCTCGGGCTGGCCCCCGCGGGAAGACGGGAGAACCTGACAGAGCCGCAGCCGGCAGCAAGGCGTGCCAAAAGGCGAGAAACATCACGCGCCAACCCATGAAACGCCCTGGACCGAGTGTCCATTCTAAACCCCGCCGCCGCAAACGCCGCAAACGAAAGAGCCCGCCTCGTTCCGCGCGGTTGTCTTATTGCCGTTCTCCGCAAGGCTCACGTCTTGCCCAGTCTCGCCATCTTCTGTTTTTCGCCATCTCCGCCGCTGCCCAAAAAATTCGTTCGCAATTGTGCCAGGCGATCTGCTAAGGTGATCGATGGCGGCCAAGAGCCTTGCCCCTGGTGTTGTTTGATAACTTGCCCCATGCCTCCGACGTCGATAACGTCGACTCCGTCAGCGTGCAGTTGCCATCTTTCCCCCCGCGAGAATTTTTCCGCCGCTGCCTATCGAGGATTGTTGACGACACCACTACAGCACCTTTTGGGCGGGTGTGTTGGCTTGGCGGCTCCGCCCTGGTACAACCATCAGCAGTGGAGGATTGACTTATGACGCTCACACGCGAAGAAGCTCTAACCCAACTCCATGCCTGGACGGAGAACCCGTCGCTTCTAAGCCATGCCCGGGCGGTAGAAGTCGTCATGCGCGCGGCGGCTGCCAAATATGGCGATGGCGCCGATCCAGACCTCTGGGGTGTGACCGGATTGATCCACGACGCCGACTACGAGCGTTGGCCCGACGAACATCCCCAAAAGATCTACGACTGGCTCAAAGAGCGAGGCGAAGAGGAAATAGCCTACGCCGTAGGGGTTCATCAAACGAAATGGAATCTACCGGCCCAGTCGACCATGGACAAAGCCCTCTTGGCGTGTGACGAGCTGACCGGCTTTGTCGTGGCCTGCTGCCTGGTCCGGCCCGATGGAATCGCCACCTTAGAGGCGAAGAGCGTTAAGAAGAAGCTCAAAGACAAGGCGTTTGCCGCCAAGGTCGATCGGGAAATCATCCGCAATAGCGTGGAGTTGCTCGGCGTCGACTTGGATGAACACATTCAGTTTGTCATCGAAGCCCTGAAACCGCAGGCCCAGGAATTGGGGATTGCAGGCAGGGGAGGCTAGCAGTTGCGGCGCGGGTAACCAGATCGACGGAGACCGCTGATCCGATTTCCGGAAATGGCGATTCTGCCACTCGTCAGGACGTTTGGTAGCGGATATTCTTATTCAGGAGGTGGCGTGTTTCACCAAGCCGTAGAGGAATTCTGGCAGACAGCCCGCACTCACCATGACGAGTGCCGTGCATAGGTAATCCTTTCAGACAAGGCGGTCTTTCTTCTCATGATTCCCCGATCCCAGGGCTGACTTGGCAAAGCGGCCCCGCGATATGGCGTGACGCAAGGTGTCCGGCTCGCTTCTCCTCATGTTGAGTGCAAGAGCCTTATGTTTGGAAATGATCGACCCGGCTGGCAACGCTATCTAGGAGCGATTCTTGTCGTTGGCCTGGTGATCGGCTTGCGGGCACTCGTCGATCCATGGCTTGGGGATCGTTTCACGTTCGTCACAGTGTTGTTGGCCGTGATCCTGGCCTTCTGGTTTGGCGGGAGAGAGCCGGCGATGCTGGCGTTCGTGCTCTCCCTCGTGGCAACGACCTACCACTTCGTCCCGCCGCGGAGTTCGGCACTCATTCGCGATCCCGTGGATCAACTCGGCTTGGTTGTATACACGTTGTTGGCCGCGGGCTTCATCACGCTAGGAGAGGTCATGCGCCGAGCCTACCAACGGAGCAAGACGAGCAACTTGGAACTGCTCGCTGCCAAGCAACGACTGGAACAGGAAACGATTCATCTGCAACAGAGCCAAAAACGACTCCGCGAGCAACGCACGGAACTCAAGAAAGCAAAACAGGCCGCCGAAGAAGCCAACCGGGCCAAGAGCTGCTTCGTGGCCAATATCAGCCACGAACTTCGCACGCCAATGAGCGGAATCCTCGGAATGACGGAACTGGCGCTCGCCGAGCCACTCTCTCCCACGGTCCGCGATTACCTTGAGACAGCCAAGAGTTCGGCCGATACGCTTCTCCTCTTGTTGAACGAACTGCTCGATTTCTCCCGAATGGAATCAGGAAAACTCGTCCTCGAACAGCTCCCCTTCCAATTGCGACACCTGCTCGATGAAACGCTCAAAATCTTTGCGGCGAACTGCCGCGAAAAAGGGATCGGCCTGACCTGCAACGTACCTGACGAGATCCCCGAGACACTAGTGGGCGATGCCTTGCGGTTGCGACAAATCCTTGTCAACCTCGTCGGCAATGCCATCAAATTCACCGCCCAGGGGCACGTCGCAGTGTACGTCGGCATACAAACCCAATCCACCGACGAAGTGCAACTCCGGTTCACCGTTGAGGACACAGGGATTGGGATCGCTTCCGAGAACTTGGAGCGGATCCTCGCCCCCTTTGTCCAAGCCGACGTCTTCACCACCCGGCGCCATGGCGGAACCGGCCTAGGCCTTTCCATCTCCAACTCGTTGGTCCAGTTGATGGGCGGGCAACTCTCCATCGCGAGCAAACTCGGACACGGCAGCACCATCTCCTTCACGGCCCGCTTCGGCCGGCAACCTGTCACCGCCGTGCCTCCACAGCCGACGTCGGTGCCGCCGGCCGATCTCGACCAGCCCACCCGACAATCACTGCGCGTGCTCCTCGCCGAAGACACCGCGGCCAATCAAAAGGTGGTCCGCTACGTCCTCACCAAACGTGGGCATACCGTCGACATCGCCGCCAATGGCCAGCAAGCCGTGGCGATGGTCGGCCAACAGACCTATGACGTGGTGCTGATGGACGTACAGATGCCGGTGCTGGACGGATTTCAGGCCACGGCGGCAATTCGCGCGATGGAGGAGCCAACCAAGGCCCGGATCCCCATCGTGGCAATGACGGCACACGCGATGCGCGACGATCAGCAACGCTGCCTGGCCGCAGGAATGGACGGCTATCTGGCCAAGCCGATCACCGCCCGAGCACTGATCGATCTGGTCGAAGGCCTGGCCAAACCGCACGCCGAGCCAGTGTCAACGGCAGCGGAAAAACCACGTCAGCCGCAGGAGACCATGGTGTTCGATCTCGATGCAGCCGTTGCCCAGTGCTTCGGCAAACGCGAGATGTTCGAGGAGATGGTCGACTACTACTTCGAGAATGCCCCACAGATGCTCGCCGAGATCCAACGGGGCTTGGCGGCGCAGGATGCCGTCGCGATTGCCCGGGCAGCCCACAAACTCCGTGGGACCGTGGTCTACTTGCAGGCCCAGTCGGTCGCGGCCAGTGCCCAACGCGTTGAGCAATTGGGACAGTCCGACGATTGGCCGGCAATGGCCGGCGCCGTGCGACAACTTGTCGCAGAGGTCGCCCAGCTCAACAACGCGTTGGTTTCGCACCGCCCCGCTCGCCCGCAGCGCGTGAGCTGACGGAATACCCGGCACAGAATATGCTCCGAGTACAGGAGAGCATGTGGATCAGCCTTCCAGAAAACCCCGCGGAGAATTTCCCATGGATCGGCCTCTTGTTTTTGATCGGGACGAGGCAATCGCCCAGTGCTTCGGACGACGCGAGGTCTTTGAGGAAATGGTCGACTATTATTTCCTCGAAACCCCCTCACTGCTTGAAGCGATGCGGGTTGGTCTGGCCCACCGCGCCCCGGAAGCCATTGCCAAAGCCGCGCACAAGCTGCGAAGCACGCTCGTCTATCTTGGCGCCCACGCTGCCGCAGAGGCCGCAGAGCACGTTGAGCAACTCGCCATGGACGGCGATTTGACTCGAGCGCCCGAAGCAATCGAACGGCTTCAACACCGCCTCGGCCAGTTCGAACAGGCTTTGGAAGAACACCGCTCCAAGGGATCGTAACGGCCCAGAGCCTGACGCTCCCAAGAACGCCGATGGCCCAACCCGAAACGTCCTTTGGCAAGCGTTTGGTTCCCAACGTCAAGGATTCACGGTCAGCCCCACCTCGCTTTGCGCGAGCCGAATCCCAGCCAGCGTTTCGGACAAACACGAGTCGCTTGGCCAAGCCCCACCTCCTGGTGGGCGGCGACGTCGACCAGCCCCACTGTGGATCCCGTCCTTCATGCGTCCGACCCAGGAAGCCGACCCGAGGAATCGAAAACCCCTCCTAGGGGGGCTCTTGTGGTGGGAGGATCGTTCGATAAGATATTTGTTATTCCACGGCTTGCGTCCCCGTAGCTCAACTGGATAGAGCGTTGGCCTCCGGAGCCAAAGGTTACAGGTTCGAATCCTGTCGGGG
>CAZLDQ010000150.1:0-14316 GCA_964558295.1 uncultured Planctomycetaceae bacterium
CCCTGTCCCCCTTTCAAGACCCCCGCGAAAATCATTCCCGCAACGATTCTGCGAAAGTGTTGACGAAAAACAAACCTACCCAAAGCTCGTCGCTCGCCGAATCGCCTACAGGGCCACCGGACCTCTTCGCCAACCCCTATCCAATGGACAGGGCCGCAGCACGGATGGGCGAGCCGTCGCAGCCGGAAAGGTTCAGGGGCAAGCCGAGAAACGTGAAGTGTTCAGGCAACTGGTCGAGGTTTGCCAGGCACTCGACGAGGATGATTTCCGCGTCGGGGCCCAAAAGAATCCAATGGGCATCCATCGACTCGGTGCTCGGCGTGCCGGTGTCCATTCCCAACAGGCCGATCCGCCTCTCGGCGATCCAACGGGCAGCTTCCACGGTGAGGGAAGGCGAGTCGGCAAAAAACTCCGGCTGGCCGTAGTACCGATCCCAACCGGTCCGGTAAAGCACCTTCGCCCCAGGCTGGAACTTGGCCGCGTGCGCCTGGAGCATCTCCACGGTGATCGGCGTCCTGGCCGCCAAGCACCCGCCCGGCGCCAAATCGACGAGCACCGCCGGCCCCACGAACCGCTCCAAGGGCATCTGGTCCAGCGTCTTGCCCCGGTCGAACACGTGGAACGGCACGTCCAAATGCGTTCCCTGGTGGCTCGACAGGCTAAGCTCCGTAACGTTGCATCCAGCCGAAGGAATTGTGAGATACGAGCGAATGCAAAGCTCCGGATCGCCCGGGAAACAGGGCTGGCCCGGCGTCAATGGATGCGATAGATCAATGAGGGCGGGCACAGGATTGCTCCTTAGTGCTGGGGGAGACTAAACGACAAGTCTCGCGTTTGGCCTACGCGAAACTTATCCGTCAACCGCCCCCAAGCGGCACCACGCGGATCGCCTTTTGGGGCGACGTGATACAGGCCACCTCGCAGGCCCCGCAACCAGGACATTTTTGCGGATCAACAATCGGACGGCAAGAATACGTCTCGTCAGACCAGACAATCCGAATCGCCTCGAAGGGGCAGTGATTCTTGCAAATCTGGCACTCGCGATCATCGAGCAACACGCATGTGTCCATGTCAACCACCGCCACGCCGATCCTTGCCTGACGCTTCTGGTCGAGCGTCAACCGCCGAATGGCCCCACTCGGGCAGACCTGCGTGCAGCGGTTGCAGCCTTCGCGGCAGTAGTCGTCCGCGAAGCGGACGACGGGGGTCAGCAGCGACGCCAAGCCGCGGTCGCCCATGTCAGGATGAAGGATCCCCGCCGGACAGGTGCGGATGCAGTTGCCACAACGCACACAGAGGCCGGAGAACGACAACTCGTCCACGGCCCCCGGCGGACGCATCGACGTGGCCTTGGTCTCACGGAGCGACCGCAGGGTCACCACCGCCCATGCTGCGCCCGCCCCCAGAGCTAGGATCGATCGCCGGACAACCGCCGGCCCAGTCACCGTGACCGTCGGAGGCTTCTCCTCCCAAGGATCATGTTGGTGGAAGACAAGCCGCGGCTGCCTTCGCCATGCCAGCAACTCCTGCATCGCTCCCAGCGGACAGACGCGGAAACACCACGCCCCCGGCAATAGGAAACTAAGCACCAAGACGATCGGCAGCCCAATCGCCGGCAGGAGCGTGGTCACGCTGAGCGGTTTGTGCCAAACGCCCCAAAAGCCCCCAAAGATCGCCAGGGGGTCGAGCCACAAAAGCAACGGATATCCCACGCACGCCCCAGCAATGCCGATCAAGGCAACCCAACGCCCCAAAGGTGGCAGCCGCCGACACGCCCCCCGAGTCCAGACCATCGGGCGGCCGACCTGCTCCGTCACAAGCCCCACCGGACACGCATACCGGCAAAACCACCGGCGACGCCACAGCGAGAGCAACAGCACCGGCACGCCCAGCAGCGAGACCCAACTGACCGAGCGCAGGGCAATCGCCGAACAAATCGCAACCCACGGACTGACCGCCGGTACGACCATCGGCGCCGAGTCCCAGGAAAGGAGATCGAACAACACGAGCACGGCCGCCGCAAAAAACGCCAAGCGGCCTGCAAGACGCCCTAGACCACGCCCTCCCCTTCGGCCGGTATTCGAGTTGTCCTTCTTCGCGTCTTCACCCATCAAGCAAGTCCTTTCCACTGTCATTCCGATGCCAATTCCCCAGTGATCGGTTTGCTATCATCGGCAATCCCGGCAGTTTTGGCAAGTTTCATTGGCGACAGACTTGCCAGCAACCAACCCCCATTTTGCCTATCTTACGCTTGCGACAAAGTTTGAATAATACTCAAGATCCTCACAACCAGAACCGATAGATGTGTCCAACGGCACACTGCCATTTGGGTGCGTGCGCCCTGCGAGACACGGCCGACCGGTCTGGGAAAGGATACTCAGAATGAGCGAATTCAATTCGATGGAAAAGATGGGGAGTGAACACCTGACGAGCCGGCCGCTGAGCAGCCAGGCCACAGGTACAGCAGGTAGAAGTCACCACTACGCGGCGGAGGCCCCCCGGGTGCTTGCCCGGATGCCCGATCTCGGAACGGCCGAGGCCGAGCGGGAAGCCCAACTGCCATCGCTGGCACACGCCGGCCGGTTGCTCAGCTCGCGGGTCTCGGTGGCCATCTTAATGGGGGGCTTAGCCACGCTGTTGTTGGTGGCCCTCGGCTCCTACGTGTTCTTCGGCAACGACAAGGCGACCAACGACACAGCCGGCTGGCAACCGCAACCGCCCGCCCCCACGGCCGCCGAAGCGCCAGTCTGGAGCGGAGCCGCCACGACCAATCCATCGGCCTACCCCACTGGGACGAGTGTCCCTTCCTATGGGACCTCGGCCACGACGCCAAACTCCACCTGGCCCACCACGCCAACAAACACGGCCTGGAATCCCGAAGTCGCCAACCGGCCCACCACACCGTGGCGAACCGAAACCCAACCGCAGACGCCTAGTGCCTGGGGCACGTCCAACGACACCCAAGCCCGCGTCGAACCAGTTCCTGCTTGGAACACACCGACCACCGCGCCGACCACGCCGGAACCGAATCTTGGCTGGAACAACCAAGCCGCGCCGGCGCAAGACCATGCGGCTTCTTGGAACACTCCGAGCCAGGCGTCTTCCTGGTCCACCCCAGCGTCCTCGTATGGCGCGACAAACTCGCCCTACCCCACGGTGAACCCAACGTCTGATCCGACCGCCAATACGGCCGTGCAAGCGTCGGCCGTCGAGAGTCAGCCATCGTACACAGCCCCGGCCGATGTCAACCGTCCGGCCGGCCCGATGATGCCCAGTGCGTCAACCAGCTACAACACGGGCTATCAACCCAACCGCTCGCTGCCGGCCTACCAGAATCAGTACCAGCCCTACGTGGACACCAACCGGACTGCCGTGGTCAACGGCCAGAATCCGGCGGACCCCTACGGCAACTACAGCCAGAACAACGCGGCCGCGTATCGTCCAGAGGCGACCACGCCGCAGCCGACGACAACGCAGCCGTACAACTACGGGACGAATTCCCCCTATACCAGCCAGCCGACCTATCAACAGGCGGCTCCGAGCAACTATCGGGGCACCGAAGCTCAACCCGCCTCGGCCACGGCGTATGGGGCCACGATGGGCACGAGCTACCCCCAAGCGGCAAACTATTCCCAGCCGTCGAGCTATGCCCAGCCTGCGAACTACCCCCAACCGTCGAGCTACAACAACTATCTGCCCTCCTACCCGACCAGTCAGGTGAACGCCTATCCAACGACAGGCTATCCAACGACGAATAGCGCATCGGCCACCGCAGCGCCGGCCAGTTATGTAGGCGGGGTCACTCCCACGGATCCCGGAACCGCTCAGTTCCAAGGGACGATCGAAACCCCCAGCGTCAGGACGACCTATGACCGCACTCGATCAAGCCTTTATTAAAGCCTACATGCCGGCCTCCGTCCTGGTTTCGCCCAGGACGGAACCGGCTACAGACTCTTTCAATGCGATGCGTCAGAACGAGCCGGAAAAGCCTCAGGCCCAAGTAGCGGAATCCCAGCCGATGCTCACTTGCGAACGGTTTCAGCCCGCCTATCAGGTCGATCAATTCGCCTGGTCGCCTACGGCCAGCAAGCTCAGCTTGAACGCTGGGATCCAACTAGATCGCTTGGCCGATGGGTTGGCCGCCGGGCTTCCGGAGGGCCGGAAAGTGGTCGGCCTCGGGGCGGGCCGCCGAGGCGAAGGATGCACGACCTTGCTGCTCTGTGCGGCCCGTCGCCTCGCCCAACGCGGCCTGAACGTGTTGCTCGTCGATGCCGACTTCGATCATTCCTGCTTGGCCCGGCGGCTGGGGCTGATGCCTGAAACGGGCTGGGAAGACGTGCTCGCCGGCCGTGTCCCGTTGGCGGAAGCGATTGTCGAGTCGATCCAGGACCGCTTGTCCATCCTCCCCTTGCGAGGCCTCGCCGCCGAACAGGATTGCTCGTCCGGGATTACTGTCGATCCGGCCGCCAGTCTGGCCCTGCTCCGCAAGCATTACGATTTGATCCTGATCGACTTGGGCGAACTGAATACGGGCATGCCGGCCGGACAGCCCCTTGAGGCCGCCGCCCAGTGGCTCGACGCCGTCGTGTTGGTCCACGACGTCCGCGCAACCCCCCAAACCGAGTTGATACAAACCCGAAGTCGGCTGCAGGCGGCCGGCATCGCTGAAGCCGGAATTGCCGAGAATTTTGTCTGATGTACGAATCCTACTGGCAACTTGAGCGCAAGCCGTTCGACAACAGCAGCGACCCGCGATTCTACTTCCCCGATGAATCGCACCAAGCCGCGTTGTTGAAGTTGCGATACGCCATTGAGAACCGTCGTGGCGGCGCCCTGTTGACCGGTGCTTCCGGCTCGGGCAAAACTCTGCTGGTAGGCATGCTGCGGGCAATGCTCGGAGAATCCTTTGCTCCGTTCATCCACCTCGTCTTTCCCCAAATGTCGGCCGAACAGCTCTTGGCCTACTTGGCCGGAGAGCTGACCGGTTCGGCCGATCTCTCAACCACGCCCAATGTCCAACAGAGCATTCGCCAGATCGAACGCTATCTGGCGGAAAACACGGAGCATGGCCGACATGCGGTCGTCGTCATCGACGAAGCGCACCTGCTTGGCGATGCACGTACGCTCGAAGCAATCCGCCTGCTGTTGAACTTCGAATTGGCCGGCCGGCCCGCGCTGACCCTCCTTTTGGTCGGCCAGACAGCAATCCTGCCAACCATGGACCGCTTGCCGCCACTGGAAGAACGGCTCGGGGTCAAGTGCCTGCTCCGTGCGTTCACCCCCCAAGAAACGGCCGATTACGTCAATCATCGGCTCCGGGTAGCTGGAGCCAAACGCCCAATCTTCGATCCCAAAGCCTTGGAAACCCTCCATCAACTTACCCATGGCGTCCCCCGCCGGATCAACCGGCTCTGCGACCTGGCCCTGCTGATCGGCTACGCCGAAGAACGCCAGACGATCGACGCCGCCCAGCTCGACGCAATCAACCAGGAACTTGTGAGCGTCGCCCCCGAATAGCCTGGTTCTGCCTCGCTTCCACACGCGTCGCGGTTTACAATCAACCGTATGGACGCCGCGTGTCAACCCGATTCGAGTCCCCCTCGGCAGTGTCAACTCGCGTGGGGCGCTTTGTTCATCGCGTTGGCAACTGCCGCCGTGCTCTTGGCCACCTCGTTCGGCCTCCCCATGGTATGGGACGAAGGAAACGCCATCCTTCGCAGCGAAGGGATTGAACGCTGGGTTCGCCGTTGGACGATCGTCGATTCGCAGAGGGCTCAAGCGAGCCCTCTCAGCCAGCAGACCATTGCGCAAGACTGGGCTTACACCACCCAACGGGAAGGCCATCCCGCGTTCTACGGAATCGTGATTGCCGCGGGTCGTGCGCTCTCTGCAGGTTGGCTGCCACCTCTGCAAAGCGCCCGCTTTGGCCCCATCCTCCTGTTTGCCACAGCGGCCGGCGCGATGTTCTATCGGCTCGCACGCGAACATTCGATGGTTGCCGGCATCGGAGCCGTGGCGTCCCTTCTCCTGTTGCCACGGCTGTTTGCCCATGCCCATTTCGCCTCGTTCGACGGTCCCTTGGTCAGTTGCTGGATCCTCACCTGGGCAACCTTCACGCCGGCGAGAAGCGGTTGGCGTGGGGCACTCGCCTGGGGCTTTGTCCTGGGCATGACGCTCAGTTGCAAGGCAACCGGCTGGTTGGCCCCCCTCTCCTTCCTCGTCTGGGCCATCTGGTATCGCGACCGTCAGGCCGGCCGGGCCCTCGGCATTGGTCTGCCCACCGCTTTGCTTGTTTTCGGCCTTCTGAATCCGCCTCTCTGGCACCATCCGCTTCAAGGCTTCAACCAATTCCTCCTACTGAACCTCTATCGCGGCGCCCAGGGGTTGAATATCTCGACTCAATTTCTCGGACATCTCTACAACCTCGATCACCCCCTCCCCTGGTACAACACCCTGTTTTGGACCGGCATCACCGTTCCCCTCGGGATCTTGGTCCTGCTTGGCATGGGCCTTAGGCAGGTCGTGCGGCAGCCTTGGAACAAGCCGGGCATGCTGCTTGTAGCCAACTGGTTGACACTCCTCATCGTCCGCGCCATCCCCGGCATACCGCCCCATGACGGCGTGCGGCTGTTCCTCCCGAGTTTCGCGTTCCTCGCTGCCCTAGCCGGCCTGGGAACCCATTCGCTTCTGATCGGATGTGCGATGCGGCAGGAACCTGACCAGAGTACGCTCGGGCTTCGTCGCGCAAAGCCCGGACTCGCGCTGGGGCTGCTTTTCGGCGGCAGCCTTACGAGCCTCGTCTGGTATGCCCCCCAATGGCTGTCCTATTACAATCTGCTAATCGGCGGATTGCCGGGAGCCATCGCCCACGGCATGGAACCGACCTATTACTGGGATGGCTTGGATCAGTCGGTGCTCCAGTGGCTCCGAGAGCATTCGGGGCCGAACGACAAGGTCCAATTCGCCTGCCTTTCCCAAGACAACTTGGCGTTGATGCGAACGTGGGGGTTGCTCCATAACGACTACCGCCGCGAGGCCCCTGGACGATTCCGCTGGTATGTCCTGCAGCATCGCCCCAGTGCCTGGTCCCCCGCCGACCGGTGGCTCCTAACCCACGAGCGGCCCGCCTATCGGAAGGAGTTGCACAAAGGAGGCTGGGGCCCATGGCAACTTTCTCCCCCCCTGGTAGACGTGTATTCGTACGAGCAGTTCTGCCGCGCCTACGCCGCTACCACCGATCGCTAGAAGGCGACCGAAGCGTGGTTTCCCCGTTTGGAACGAATGTAGCGACCTTAACGGCAACCACATCACCGGAGCATCATTTCTGAGCTAAGCTTGGTTGAATCATGAAACGGCCGAGCCGTTCTGCATGGTAAGTCCATTTGCCAAGGTCAACGATCGCATTGCTCGAAGGGGTCTCCAACCTGGGAGTGCGTCTTCAAGGAGTTACTTGTCTGTGTCACGAAACAAGATCCGCGTTCTGGTGGTCGACGATTCGGCCGTGATCCGTCAGCAGATCTGCGATTCGATCAATGCCGCAAGCGATATGGAGGTGGCAGGGACCGCCTCCAATGGACGTCAGGCGATCAAGGTCTTTGAGACCACCCAGCCCGACGTAGTCACGCTCGACGTGCAGATGCCCGACATGGACGGCCTCGCCACGCTGGACGAGATTCTCACCAGACGTCCGCTTCCCGTGATCATGGTCAGTGGCCTGACCCAACTGGGAGCGAATGTGACCTTCGAGGCGTTGGAACGGGGGGCCATGGATTATGTCGCCAAACCGGAACGACGCGAGGAGGTCGAAGCCATCCTGGGCGACGACCTGCTGCGAAAGATCCGTTCGTTTGTCGGCGCCGACGTGAAGCGAATCCTGCAGATCCGCAAGGAACGTGCCGAACGCGCCAAGAATCGACCACCGCGACGTCCCTCCGTTGCTCCTTCGACCGAACCCGTGGAAGCCATCGAGCCGGACGTGGCCCAATTGTGCATTGCCATCGGCATCTCCACCGGCGGCCCCCCGGCGCTGGCAAGCCTGTTCGAATCGCTCCGGCCCCCGATGCCGCCGATCGTCGTCGTGCAGCACATGCCGGCCCACTTCACTCGGCCGTTCGCTTGGCGGCTCAATGCGCTTTCGCAACTGTCGATCAAGGAGGCCGAAACCGGCGACACGCTGCGGCCCAACCACGTCCTGATCGCCCCTGGAGGAACCCACCTCGAACTGCGACGCCAGGGCGAGCAGGTCAAAGCGGTTCTGCGCGACGGCCCCCCGGTAAGCAGCCACAAACCGTCGGTCGATGTGATGATGAAGACAGCGGCCTCAATTTACGGCCCTCGGTTGCTCGGCGTGATTATGACCGGGATGGGCCGAGACGGCGCCGATGGGTGTGGGGCAATCCGGGCTGCCGGCGGCTTCGTCCTCGGTCAGGATGAGGCCAGCTCCGACGTGTACGGGATGAACAAAGTGGCCTTCGTCGAAGGCCATGTAGATCGGCAGTTCGACCTGAACGAAGCCGCCCTGGTGATTCGCAACCAAATCCGCCGGATTTGCCGCACCGCTCCCCCAAGGGGACTCGTCTCCTCGGCCTCCCGATAACACAAAACCTGTAGCGAACGCCCTCCGTCGCGCTCCCGACAGAATCGACTACCGGTTTTGTTCGTCACACCCCATGCGATGCGCCCTTAGCAGACGCCGCAACAGACGCTCATCCACCCGCGTACGAAACCGCTCTCGCCCGTCAATCTCCACCACGGGCACACAATGGTTGTACCGCTCGCGCAGCTCGGGAAAGGCGTCGATGTCGACCCGTTCTACCTGAAGCCCATGCTTCACGAGGACAGCCTCGGCCACCTCACATAAATGGCAGCCGCAACGGGTATACAACCGAACAACGGGGTTACTCATGCCCGAACTCCCAACGCTTGGGCCCCTGCCCTCTTCCACCCCTCCCTGGGAACCTGGTTTCACTATGTGTCCAATCGGTCCTTCCAAGCGAAACCGTCCCAAAAGTCAGGACGTTTTGCAGGGGACTATCCTTTACGAACTACCTGCCTGCTGGTATCTTCCAACGATTGATGGTAGGCTACAAGGGATGGATGTCCAGGCGAAAGAGGTTAGGCCCGCTTGCCTGCCACAATCGGCTGGGCACAATTACCCCTTCAAGGGTGCACCAGAAGTCCTTTCTTTCCTGGTATTCACCGCAAAGTGTCACCCCTGACCGCAAACCGTCCGGTGCCATTCCGGCCCGAGTGGCATGGTCAAACCAAAAGTCGACAACTTCCTGGATTTGGTACGACGCAGCGGGTTGGTCGAACGGGATCAACTCAGTCGGGTCGTGTTGCAATTGCAGGAAGAAAACGGCGAAGCTGCTGCCGATACCGAACGGGTGGCCGAACATTTGGTGACTACCGGATTGTTGACCCGCTGGCAGTGTGACAAGCTCCTCGAAGGACGCCACAAAGGCTTCTTTCTCGGCAAGTATAAGCTGCTGGCCCACCTCGGCACGGGCGGAATGAGCAGTGTCTACCTGGCCGAACATGTGCTCATGCAACGTCGCGTGGCAATCAAGGTCCTCCCCAAAAACCGTGTGGCCGACTCCTCGTATCTCCAGCGATTTCACCGGGAAGCCCAGGCGGCCGCCGCCTTGGATCATCGCAACATCGTCCGCGCTTACGATGTGGACAACGACGGCGATGTGCATTACCTCGTCATGGAATATGTCGAGGGACGCGACCTCCAGGTCATCGTCAAGGAAAAGGGACCGCTCGCCTACCACGTAGCTGCCGACTACATCCGGCAAGCCGCCATCGGCCTGGCCCACGCCCACGCAGCCGGACTGATTCATCGCGACATTAAGCCCGCCAACCTTCTCGTGGATCGCAGCGGCGTCGTGAAGGTGCTCGACCTCGGTTTGGCCCGTTTTACCGAAGATGACAAGGCCTCGCTAACGGTCGCCTATGACGAAAACGTGCTCGGCACGGCCGACTACTTAGCCCCGGAACAGGCCCTCGACAGTCACGGCGTAGATGCCCGGGCGGATATCTATAGTCTCGGCTGCGCCTTTTACTATCTGCTGACCGGCCAACCACCGTTCCCGGAAGGGACGTTGCCGCAGCGTCTGATGATGCACCAGAAGTCGCCCCCGCCGGACATCACGAAAAAACGTCCGGACGCCCCCTCCGACTTGGTGAACATCTGCCTGAAAATGATGGCCAAGAAGCCCGCCGGACGTTACCAGTCGGCCGCAGAAGTGGCCGAGGCCCTGGCCGAATGGCTCCTGGCCCACGGCTTCAGTTGCGATTCGAATCCCGGCTCCTCGGGACGCCTGAAAGCCCAAGGCAGCGGCAAGTCGCCCGTACACCGCACGGAGAAACGCGGCCTCCCCCGCGCTTCGGCCGTGGGAAGCGACATTGCCCGCGCCAAGCGGATTCTCACCGAACAGCCCCCTTCCGAAAGCAGCATCAAAACCGGCTCGGATGTAACATCAATCTCGAACTCCGGGAGCGTTCTACGCCACGGTCAGCCAGGAAACGGCTCCAGCAGCGCGAAATCTAGCAAGCTGCGGGTTGCCAAACCGTTGGAGGAAGAACCAAGCCTCGCCGAGCCTGCGGCGCCGGCCGTCCCCAAGTTTCTCGTAGAAGCGGAATCCCCGCTGGTGGCACGCATTCGCGCAAAGTATCAAGCCTCTCCCGAAGAGGTCCAGGCCTACCTCAAACACGGCAAAGACATGCCGATGTGGCTCTGGGCCGTGCTGGGCGGCGGCGGCCTGTTGGCCCTGTTCCTTCTTGTCGTCGTGGTCGTCAAGTTTTTGGGCGCGTCGTAGACGCCAGAATTTCCAGACTCTCCGACGGCAAAACCTGGTTGAGGCTTCCCGAGCGGAAACCTTCCAAATCGAGGGAGACGTATTTGAAGCCCAACGACTTCAAATATTCAACCAACTCGCAACGCAACGCGGGCGCAACCAAACGCGGAATCGCCTCCACGGCAACCTCGATCCGCGCCATATCTCCTTTGTGATATCGAACTCGCAGTGGCTGAAAGCCCTGTTGACGCAGGAACCGTTCGGCTTGGTCAACCATCGCCAGCCGCTCAGGAGTGACCGTCTCCCCATAGGCAATGCGGCTGCTCAAACAGGGCGTGGCCGGCTTGTCCCAAGTGGGCAGATTCCAATGCTTGGCTAATCGGCGAATTTCCGGCTTACTCAACCCCACTTCGGCCAAAGGACTGCGCACCTTCCGCTCCTGGGCAGCCCTCAAGCCCGGCCGATGCTCGCCATGATCGTCCCGGTTGGAGCCGTCGACCACTACGGCCACGGCCAACCGCTGACAAAGCTTCTCCACCTGGAGAAACAACTCGGCCTTGCAGTGGTAGCAGCGATTCGCATCATTTCTCTGATACGCCGGGTTGGACAGTTCCTTGGTCTGGAGAATCTCATGACGAATCCCGATCTGTCGGGCCAATTCCTGACATTCCTCGAACTCACCAGCCGCCATACTGGCGCTGACCCCCGTCACGGCGATGGCCCGCTCTTTCAAAGCCAACTGGGCCGCTTTGGCCAACACGGTGCTATCCAGTCCGCCGGAGAACGCCACCGCCACACTGCCAAAGCTGCCAAGCAGTGCCAAGAGTTGATCGCGTTTGGAAACCAATTCGGCCGAGAGGTCGTTCATGGGCGACTACCGTCCGCTCTTCATGGTGTACTGGTTCGCCCGACGCCCCCGGTCGGACGAGCGCAACAAAAAAGGCCCTCCACCGCAATGCCGTGGCGATGCGTATTTGAGAGCCCGTCGTTTTAAAAGGGGGCAACCTGGACCCTGGGTTGTGTGATCCGCTGCCGACCTGGCAACCAGCTCGGTCTGCGGCTATACACGCGGCCGGGGCCTTTCTAGCAGGTACCCAACGGGCAACGTATCGGCTCCCCAAAATTGTTGCATCGACAACACGAACATGGTAGAGGGCCTCGTTCGCGAACACTGTCATCGTATCACGTGGCCGCCCGGGAGACAAGCAACACCAACCCCTTCCTCAGAGGGATCACCCCAATATCTCTGATTATGTCCCCGGCTTCTGCGGCAGCTCCGAGGATCCTGCCGCATGTTGCCAAGGCCAGCGCGGCGGAGCAAGAAACAGCATTGCTAGCACTGCTGCACCAAAGAGGCAGTAACAGAGCGTAAACACCTCCGGCGGCCCTCGATAAAAGATCAGTTCATGGGCCCAATAGGCGATAAACGATCCCGGATATCCCTCCTGTCCCGCCTGCTTGCGCAGCAAGCCCTCCAACACAGTCAGCGGACAGACGATCCCCACGAGAGCTTGAAACACGACGATCGCAATCGCCACAAAGTGGGTAGCTCGAAACCAGAAGCTGCGAATCCATCGCCAGCGCAATACCACCCCCAGCAAGATCGCCGCCAAGCCAAACACCACGAAGGCGATATAGGCGGCGTGCACAACCACGATCACATCCGCAAGGAATCGGTAGAGGTTCATCACTATTTGTGATCCCTTGCACGGGCTGATTATTCCCCGAATGGCTCCCGCGTCCCGTCAACCGGAATCCACCGAAAGCCCTTTGCGGTATTGCAGAAAGGCCTCGGGAAGAAAACGAACCAAATCGCTGGCCGTCATCGATTCTTGCCCCAAGCGGTCCACGGCCAAATCACCCGCGAGCCCATGCAGGTAGACACCGAGTTGAGCCGCCTCAAAAGGCGCCAAACCTTGACAGACGAGCGAAGTCACAAGCCCCGTCAACACATCGCCCGTCCCACCCGTCGCCATCCCGGGGTTGCCCGTGACATTCCTCGCCCAACGATCGCCGTCGGTAATCAGCGTGTGATGCCCCTTGAGGACCACAACCGCTTTCGAACGTCGGGCCAAATCAATCGCCATCCTTTCCCGCTGCTCGACCGGTACACGATCGGCACCAACCAGCCGGGCAAACTCCCCCGGATGCGGCGTGAGAATCCGCGGTCCGCCTGGACGGTCGAACACTTCACGTCGGGCGGCGAGGGCATTCAGGCCATCGGCATCCACGACCAATGGCTGGCGAAGGTTCACATAGAGCCACGAAACCAAGGCATCCAACCCCAGCGAACGTCCCAACCCCGGGCCACAGGCAACCGCCGTTGCCGTCGCTGCGAGTCGTACAATCGACTGCCGAGCCGCATACGCGATCCGTCCGGCCCGATCGCAAGGCACAGCCGCGGTCATGTAGGAGGGCTCCAGACTGGCCACTGTCTCCAAACAAGCGTCAGCCACGGCCAGGCGCACCAGTCCCGCCCCGCCCCGCAGCGCGGCCATCCCGGCCAGCGACACGGCTCCCGTCATGCCTCTGGAGCCGCCGACAATCAACGCCGTGCCAAAACTGCCTTTGTGACTTTCCAGCGCTCGCCGTGGCAACTCGGGCAACGGCTCGCTCGGACGCTCCAGATGGTTATTCATGGGATACGCTCACCCCCCTCGTCGTCCTTGAACCGCATTGCGAGCAATCAGACCGGCGAGGTAGCCCCCCTTGAAACCCGCATCGATGTTGACCACCGTCACGTTCGCCGCACAACTATTGAGCATACTCAAGAGCGCGGCCACTCCGTGAAAACTCGCGCCGTAACCAACGCTGGTCGGCACTCCAATCACCGGGCAGGCCACATGTCCACCGACGACGCTCGGCAGCGCTCCTTCCATACCCGCAACCACGACCACGGCATCCGCTGCACGCAGTCGCCCCAAATTGGCCACCAATCGATGCGGTCCGGCTACCCCAACGTCTTGAATCAGGCTCACCTGCGCACCCGTCCAAAGGGCCGTTTCCCTCGCCTCTTCGGCCACCGGCAAATCACTGGTTCCAGCGGTCACAATCACCACATGCCCCGAAACGTCAGCCCGAGAGCTCACCTCGCCCGACGGCTTGTTCTCCAAGGGAATCCGAAGCGTCCTGCCCACCGGGTTATAACGTCCACGGGAATACTTCGCCAACAATGCGTCAGCTTGCTCCGGGGAAACGCGAGTGGCCAAGACGTCAATCCCACGCTCCAGCAGAGCCTGAAAAATCTTCTCCATCGCCGCCACAGTCTTTCCTTCGGCATATACCACCTCCGGAAAACCGCATCGCCGGCTCCGGTCGATGTCGAGTTGGGCTTCCCCAACATCGACGACCCCGTCTGACGCAAGCTGCTGCGCAAAACCTTGGATCGTCAAATCGCCAGCCAGAAGCTGAGCGGCCAACCGTTCTATCTCATGATGGTTCATATCCTCCTATGGTAACTCACAACCGATCCGCTGGAATCGGGTGCACGTCAGCTTTTGCATTTTAGGGCGGG
>CAZLDQ010000151.1:0-14306 GCA_964558295.1 uncultured Planctomycetaceae bacterium
TCAGCCGCGCGACGTACTCCTGCCAATCCTCGCCCGTGTCACGGCGAACGATGCTTTTCCCGGCCAGCAGGCCATAGAGTCTCCGATCGAACCCATGCCACGGCCTTCCGACCGCGTCAAATCGCCCACCGCGATCCCAAAGGCCTCCTGGCGCTCCGTCTTGCGTCGTCCCAATGCCATCCGCGATCCTTCTGCTGCCAGACTGCCGATCCGACCAAGTCGGCCGTCGCTTCATGTGACGCCACCGGTCTGGTGTCAGCCCTTCCCGTACGTTGAGGGGGATTGGTAGGCTTTTTCAACGGGTGGCTAGGGGCACGGTTGTTTTCGGGGTAGCGTTGCTTTGCCGGCGCAGACAAAAAGTCCAGGAAGTGGACGAATTCGTCATTGCACGACGGAAGGGGGGGGACGACACTGAGGATCGGCGCGACTCCGCGCTGCCTCAGGTGGCTCGCGGCTGCTGCACGAAGGCGGTTGCACAGTGCCCGGGATTCCTGAATGCGGATATCAGCAAGATCGATGGAGGTAGCGATGAAGCGACGGGAGTGGCTCAAGGCGATCACGTTGGCCGGTGGGGGGCTGTGGCTGCATGGCTATGCTGCGGCGCGGGAGTTGAGCCGGGCGCACGAGGCGTTTGCCCACTACGAACGGCGATTTGCCGAGGCACGATTGCGATTGCCGGTGTTGAACCCGGCATTGCCAAGCGATCGGAAGACAATCGCCGACACGGCCCGCGCGTGCCTGGGGATTCGCGATGCCTGGGTGCCAACGATCCACACGACCGTCGTGCGTGAAACGGCTTTTGATGGTGGGCGGATCGAGTGGTTGCGGTCGACGTCCTGGCCCGGTGTGGTTGGCACGGCGTTGTTGTACCTACCGGCCGAGCCCATCGAGTGGCCGGCGCCACTGGTGATTCTGGCCTGCGGACACGGGGCCGGTGGCAAACTGGCGCCCGGCTATCAACGCATGGCTCGGCATGTGGCACGCTGCGGGGCCATGGTCCTCTGCCCCGACAATCTTGGCCAGGGGGAACGCAGCCCCATGGGCCACAGCCGGTGTGTCAAGCCGTTTGCTTGCGGTACGAGCGTGCAGGGGCTGATCGTGTTGGAGACTTTGGGTTGGGTGGCTTGGGCGCGTAGCCAGGCACGCGTCGACCCGCAGCGGTTGGCTGCGATCGGCAACTCCGGCGGGGGAACGTTAACGCTCTTCCTCGCGGCCTTCTGTCCGGAGTTGGCGGTGCTCTCCTCATCCGGATATCCGAGTACATTCGAATTCATCGCCATGAAGGAAAAGGAACACTGCCACTGCAACATCCTGCCGGGGATTGTCGGCCGCTTGGAGATGTGGCACCTGCTCGGCAGCTTTGCCCCGCGGCCGATGTTTCTCTTCCAAGGCGACCTCGATTCATTCTTTCCCACGGACCTTTTCCACCAAACGGCGAGGAAAGTCCGTGACGTCTATCGTTCCCTCGAGGCTGGTTCGTCGCTGCAGACTTCGGTGTTTCCCGGTCAGCATTCCTGGGACGCGGAACGCACCGTGGCCCTCGGCGATTTCCTGGCCAGGCATCTGCGACTGCCTCGAACCGTGAAAGACGTTGACATGAACGAACAGCTGTTGTCCAACGCTGACCGCTGTTTGGCCACATGGCCTGCCGAAGCATTGGACACCGATCGCCTAGCCGAGCAGCTTACCGGTCACCGCATCGATGGTAGCCCGGCGCTTTGGGACGTTTTCCCCCCGCCGGTCCCATCGGAGGCGCTCTGCGAGAACAGCGCCGGTCGCGGCGCGACGCGCCAGATCCTGGCCCAATACGAGGCATTCTTGACGATGCCCCACCCGCTGCCGTCCAACTCCGAACGGTCCGACGAGAAGCGATAACGTCGCAACGGAGTGTATTCCCCCCGCATTCATCTGGCTTCGTACCGTCTATACTCAGGGCCCGCCGGCTCCCGGGGCATTTCTGTGAATTCCTTCGCCTTTTTGCCCCCTTGGTGTTAGAATAGGTCCGGTTGTTTCGTCCGCCTGCCCGATTCGTCTTTTTGCCCCCATGTCTGACAAGACGGCCACGAACGGTCCGTCGAGTTTACGAATGGGAGAGGCTAAGAGAAGAGGAAATCAACGTGAGGATCGAGAGTCGCACCATGAGAAAATACTTGGCGTTGTGGATGCTTCTGGCCCTGGTTTCGCTGGCCGTTTCGTCGGCGTCTGCAGAGGTCACCCTGGTTGTCTCGCCGGAGGCGGCACCTGGCGGGAATGGCAGCCAGCAGAAGCCTTTTCAAACACTTGTGCAGGCTCGCGATGCGATTCGAGCCCATCGCCAGGCGGGGACGCTCAAGAAAGAAGAGGCCGTGACGGTCTATCTTGAGCCGGGCGTGTATCCGTTGGCGGCCTCGCTGGAATTCAATGCGGCCGACAGCGGCACGGCCGAAGCTCCGGTCATTTATCGTGCCCGCCAGGGCGGGAAGGCGAGGCTCCAAGGTGGGGTCTCACTGGACCCCTCTTCGTTCAAAGTGGTCACGGAGCCAACGGTCCTGACGCGGCTCGATCAGGCCGTCCGCGACAAGGTGCTTGTGTGCGACCTCTCGGCCGTTGTCCCGGCCGCATTTCCAAGCTTCAAGACCTCTTTCCATGGGGCCCCCGTGGCGCCGTGGCTCTATGTGAATCATCAGCCGATGACGCTCGCCCGTTGGCCCAATGCAAACGCGGCTGACGGCGGCTGGGCGAGTTTCTCCAAGGCGGTCGATACCGGCCTGCCCAATCCCAAGGCGACCGATCCGGCCATGCAGAAAGCCCATCCGGGCTCGTTCGTTTTCGACGATCCGCGCCCGGCACGCTGGAATCTGACCGACGGCGTCTGGCTGCTCGGCTACTGGACGCACGACTGGTCGGATGAAGTGATCCGGATTGCCTCCTATGACCGGGAGAAGAAGATTATCGCCTTGGCTGCTCCGCACAACTACGGCATCAACGGCGGCACCTGGGGCGCGGCCAAACGCCGGTTCTTCGCCATGAACGCCTTGGAAGAACTGGATGCTCCCGGCGAATGGTATCTCGATCGTTCCCGCAAGCTGCTCTACTTCTACCCGGACGGAGATCTCGCTGACGCCGAAATCGTGCTGGCCACCTTGACCGGGCCGCTGGTCAAACTGAACGGGGCAAAGTATGTGCGGTTTGTGGAGTTGGCGTTCGAGTACGGCCACGGCGATGGACTCGTCGCCCAGAACGCCGAGCACCTGGAGATCGCCGGTTGCGTGGTGGCCAATCTGGCCGGAGGGGGAATCTCGCTCGACGGTTCCGCCAACGTGGTCCGTTCCTGCGATCTGTATAATCTCGGCAAGAGTGGCGTTACTCTCAGCGGCGGGGACCGCCAAACATTGACCCCGGCTAAGAACCTCGCCGAAAACAACCATATTCACCACTACGGTATTTTCCAACGCACCTACGCCCCGGGGATCGGCGCCAACGGTTGTGGGCAGGTCGCGCGCAACAACTGCATTCACGATGCGCCGCACAACGCAGTCCTCTACGGCGGCAACGAGCATCTATTCGAGCTGAACGAGATCTATCGCGTGGTCATGGAAACCGGCGATGCCGGCGCGTTCTACACGGGCCGCGACTGGACCAGCCAGGGCAACGTTCTGCGCCACAACTATATCCACGACCTCGGTGGCGGCGACGCCGGCCATGTCAACACGATGGGGATCTATCTGGACGACTGCGATTCCGGCGATGCCCTTGTGGGAAACGTCTTCTACCGCGCCGGCCGGGCCCTGATGATCGGTGGGGGGCGTGACAACTCCGTTCTGAACAACCTGGTCGTCGATTGCCCCATCGGTCTGCACCTTGATTCACGCGGCATGACCTGGAAGCAGTGGAACAATTCGTCGGACAAGAGTTGGTGCTTGCTGGAAAAGGCCGAGCGGCTCAACTACACCCAGCCGCCATGGAGCACGAAGTACCCGCGTCTGGCGGCGATCATGAACGAAGAACCACGCCAGCCGCTGGGTAATGCGATCCAGCGCAATGTGTTCGTCAACTGCACCAAGCAAGTCTGCAGCTTTGATGGCAACGTGAAGAAACTGTTGGACAAGCTGGACATTGCCGAGAATCTTGTTGTCAGCCCGAGCGGAACGCCCGCGCAGATGACGCAGCTCGCCAAGACGATCCCGGCCAAAGGATTCGCGGTTGTTGTTGGCCCCGAGGCCAAACGGCTCGATGTGAATCCTGCCGCCCAAAACGCTGAGGCGACATTATCGCGTTGGCAATCTCGGCTCCAAAAAGCGATTCCCTCATTCGAGCCGATCCCCTTCGACAAGATCGGTCTTCACCAGGACGACTATCGCCGCACGCTCCCGGCCCGTTGAGTCGGTCGCACACGATCGATGCGGTAGCTCGGGGGCTTCCTGCGTAGGGCAATGAGGAATGACGAAACCAGAATGACGAAGGAATGCCCAAAGGCCGAAGCACGAAGCATGCAGACATTCGTGCTTCAGCGTTCCTTTGACCTTCGGTTGAGAACCTGTTTGAAAACCGGTTCCAAGCTGCGAAAGAGTATTCCAGCCAATTGACGAATCGGTCCAAAACGGATTCGACGGGGATTGTCAGCGATTTTCGGTCGGTCGCTCTTTCGCGCGACATTCCCCAGTCGGCAAATGCGGTTACAGTGAATGTCCTGCGCGGTTCGACCTGCAAGGCGACGGACTTCGTTCCGGAGTCGTTCCATCTGGAAGCGGGAAAAGACCGAGTCCTCACGACAACCTGTGGGCGCTCATCGAACGATTATGTTCCGTTTATCGAATTGAACCTTGACGAGTCTCCGTGTTCGGACGTTCCTGGGACACTTCCTCACGCCAAACACGGAGCCCCCCAACATGGATCGCATTCAGGTACGGCCGCTTCGGCCTTGGGAAGGCCGGAGACGCCATCGGCTCAAACGGCTGTTGCGCAATCAGGCCAACCGCCGCCACGCCCGCATCGTCCTCCTCTTGCGCGGCGGCGTGCGGAACCGGGAGATCGCCCGGCTGGTCTGGCACGCCGCACCCGAGGCCTCCCGCACGTTCAAGCTTGGTGGAGTGCTCCCCGACGCCAGGTACGAAGTGGAATCCTACGGCGGTTCGAAAAAGAACGTGAAGGGTTCCGCATTGGAAACCTGGACCGTCCAACTCAAGCCCCGGTCGTTCCAACTGCTCTTCGACCAGAACCTGAATCGGTGAGGTTTCATGGTTCGCCTAGCGGTCGGCATCGCTAGCCGGAATGTCACGTGTCCGACGCTTTGTACGTTGGAAGGATCGGAAGACGGCACTAGCGGGCCGGTTGAATCTCGATCGTGCCGAGTCGATAGCGGCGCTGGCCGTCATTGTCGGCCAAGGGCAGGGCGATCCGCGGTGTGCCGTCGAGGCGTCCGACCGATACCCACACGCTATAGCGGCCCGATTGGAGCGGCGGTTGATGAACGCCGCCGTTGGGGCCCACGAGCGGCCTGGCAACCGTGAACTGCGATTGCCGTTTGGCGACGGGCGCTTGGCCGGGTGGGCCGACTTGGAGTTGCCGCATGTCGAACCCCTCGTCGACCAACACGGACGCGATGCCGTCCTTTTCGTCTTTGAGCGTCAAGCACCAGTGTCCGCCCGGGTAGCAGGGCGCGACTCCCGCGTTGGCCCAGACTGTATCGACGGTGAATGGCACGCCGGAGGTGATCGTCGCCGGCCAACGGATTTCTCGCAGTTGGAGACGATAACCGAGACGCTGGTTGATCCGTGCGATGATGTCGCGGTTCTCACGCAGTTCCTCCTGCGGCCACCAGTGGATCGACATGTAGCTGCCGTGATAGTCCTCGACCGATTTGAGCAGCAACTCGCCGCTCCACGCTTTTTTGGCCTTTGAGGGTCCATAGTGTTCGTGTTCGAGGATGACGGGCATCCGCGGCCAGAACTCCTGAGCCATTTCCGCGTGGTACCACGAATGCGGCGGCGGTTGCACCAGGATACTGTCGTCGCGCATCGAGACGCCCTTGGAGAGCGCATAGTCCATGGCCGGAAAGTGTCGGCCGGGCTTGCTGCTGCCGGCTACGTCGTCGCTAATGCACAAGAGCGTTTGTTTGAAGTGGTTGACATGCAGATCGATGTGCCGTTTCACCACGGCCAGGGTCTGGTTCTCGTCGAGCCGGCTGCTGAAACCCGTATGCCCTTCGCCCCACATGCCGAAGCTGCCGATGTCGATGAAGGCGACGTTGGGATTGCCGTCATAGTGCCGGGCCATGGCCGCCAGGAACCGATCGAGCTTGTCGAGAAACACCGGATCGAGATAATCCGGTTCCCACAAGGGGCCGTCCGGCCGCGGGCCCTTGCCGAACTCAAAGTCAACTCCCTTGGCGCCGGCCTGCTGCACCCATTGGGGCGTGGCGTAACGCCACCAGCTTTCGCAACACGTCACGCGAAGGGCGATCTTCTTACCCTTGCTGATCCAACGTTGTGCGGGCGTATCGAACAACGACCAGTTGAACTGGCCCTCGTTGGGCTCCAGAAACGACCACGGCACGCGAAGATAAATGGTCGACAGCCCGGGCCAATCGTCAAGTGTCTCGGAGGGGGCCAGCTTCGATCCGTAGTTCTCGATCAAATTCGAGTAGAAATGCAAGGTCCACCCCATGTCGGGGTTCACTAGGGCTTCCCCGGTGTCGTGCGGTTTCACCACTACAAAGCCCTCGGCATTTGGGACCGGCTCTGCCGCCTGGCCACTCGCTTGTGCCACGATGCCCAACCAGCCGCATGCCGCGAGCACGGCTATCGTCCGAACAGTATTCTGCATTTCACCGAACCCTCGGGGAGTCGCCCGGATTCCATTCAAAGAGGCGTTCAACAAAACAAGTCCCACCAGACGGTCCCGGTAGGACTCGCTTTCCATTCTGATCATGCAACGCCCATTGGCTTGGATGAACATCCCACGAGCGATGCACGGCGTTCGGTTTTGAAGCCCGCCGTCGTGGGACGTCTGCTGCCTGGACGTTTTGCCGCTGCGATCATTTTTTTACGTGCTTCATGGCTTCCATGCCCTTCTGCATGGCGGCTTCCGTTTCCTGCAGCCTCTGCTGCTGCACTTCGGGTGACGGCGGTGTGTCGCTTCTGCCACAACCAGACAGAACGGGAAACGTCCACGTCAGCCCTATCAACAGTAACAATGCACGTCTCATCACCGACCTTCTTTATAGCACTAAAACCACCGATTATTGAGAGACAACCATCCCGTCGTCACGCACCGCCTGGAATGTCATCACTTCCAGGTCAACCGTATCGCTCATGAATTGAACGGAGCCGTCGACCTTGAGGACCATGACTCCGCCCGGGTGGGCCGAGGTGAGGGGTGGGTTGGCCGGGGAAGCGTCGGGCCAATCGGTCCAGTCGTCCACCCCTGGTTGCCCCAAGACCTTCGCATTCGGGCCATAGCGCAAGGTGACGTTGTTGGCGTGGGGCCCCCAATCCCGCCAGCCGGAGAGGCCGCCAATGTGCCATCCCCAGTTCCGGCCGGGGCGACGATCTGCCTTGTTCCCCGCCGCATCAAAAACGTAGTGGCTCATCTCGCCCACCAGGAGCGTGTTTGACGTGCCGTCCGTGCAATCCCGCATGCTCTTGCCCAGAATTTGCGGTCCCACCTGATCCTCCGCCACGCTGGCGGTGCCGTTGCCGTAGTTGGGGACCATGCCGCGGCCGGAAGTGATTCCCCAATCGCCGTCATTGTTGTGAGCCATCCCGGCCGTGTCCTGGAACCGGCCCGTCGGCATTGGCCCGTACTGCATGGGAACGGCCCCGGCGATACCCATGTAGGAACTCGCAAAATTGTTCCAGTGGCCGGGGTTGGGGAGCACGCACGACGGACAGATCAGCGCGGGAATCCGCAAATCCTGCCACGCGGACGCGTTCGAGTCCCACCCTGAATGAATGGTCTGGCCGGTGGAAGTGTCGTTGGGCTTTGTCCCCCACTGGAGCTTATCGTAAACGACTGACTGCTCCATGAACGGGAGGAGGCGGACCCACTGCGAATGCCCCCACGTTTCACCACTGTAGGGGGTGGACCACCACGAGGTGCCGGCTCCACCATTCGGGAAAGCCTTAAAAACATCGTGGTGATTCTGGAACGCCAGCCCTTGTTGCTTCAGATTGTTGGAACACTGCGAACGACGCGCTGCCTCGCGTGCCGCTTGAACCGCAGGCAACAACAAGGCAATCAAGATACCAATGATGGCGATCACCACCAAGAGTTCGACTAACGTGAACCCGGCTCTGACACATGCTTGCCTTTTCATCAGGCACCCCCATGAATGTGAAAGAGACAAACGAAAAAAAGAGACTATCCAGACAAAAGCCAAAAGACATTCTGTTGGAAAAAGAGAACTTGATCTTACAGGGGCTCGAGATCAATCCTTGGGTTGTAGTACAACTGGACTTCCAGGGGGCACAAGAAAGTTGTCTCTTACGAAAACGTCCCGAAGCCATGGTCTTCTCAAAACGGCTTCGATGGTCAATCGGATTCGGGCCTCAATCGACATCAAACCTCATTCTGGGGAGGTAGTGGTTTCCCTGAAGGGGTCCTTTTCTTTATTCTGCTGCGCCGTGACAAGATTCACCACGGAAGTTTGCGACAATCTTTCCGCAGTTTGCGACATGTCCGGCACGCGCCGGCCGCCGACGATGGCCCAGGGAGAATGGGAGACAGATCGGAGAGCTTGGCTCCCGAGATTCCGCGTTCCCTTACGGGTCACATGAGATCTACAAGCACGCTGTTTTCCAGATCCATTCCGCGACGGGTAAGACGCAACGCGCCTTCGTGCCATTCTAACAGCCCAGCGCCGATCGGCTGGTCGAGCTTTTCACCGAACGCCTCGCGGATACTCATCCCGTGCATGCGCGTGAAATCTTCGTCGTTGACGCCTCGCGTCATGCGCAACCCCAGCATCAGGCTCTCAAACCTCGCTTGTTCCGGGGAGACTCGCTCCGTCGTCGGTTCTTCACCGGCCAGGTACGCCTCAAGCGTGGACGGGTTCATCGTCCGGCATTCCCCGAAAAAACTGTGCGCTGCCGAGCCGAAGCCAAGATACGGCACACGTGTCCAGCAGCCGACGTTATGCCGGCAGGCGAACCCTTCGCGGGCGAAATTGCTGATCTCGTATTGGTGAAAGCCATGCTCTGCGAGCGTCTGCCGCGCAAGCTCGTACATCGCGCGTTCCGTCTCCTCGTCCGGAATCGCCAGATTTCCCGCCGTGATCTCACGGCAGAGCGGCGTACCTTCCTCGATCATCAAACCGTAACAGGAGAGATGCGTGGGCTGAAGCCCAATCGCGGCCAGAAGCGTTTCCCGCAGATCCGATACGGTTTGGGAGGGCAGGCCGAACATCAGGTCCAGGTTCAGATTCTCAAATCCCGCGCGACGTGCGATGTCGACCGACGCGATTACAGCCTCCCAATCATGGATTCGGCCGAGGAGACGCAGAAGGTGCGTCTGTCGGGCTTGCGCGCCCAGCGACAGCCGGTTGACTCCCGCTTGGCGCATCGCTTCGGCAAAGGACGCCGTGAGCGTGCCTGGGTTGCATTCGCAGGTGATTTCAGCGTCGGCTTCCAGGGGGAATGCGTCAGCAAGCGCCGTGAGGATGCGTGTGATCTGGGACTCGTCCAGAAGCGAGGGCGTGCCCCCGCCCAGGAAAATCGTATTCGCTTTCGGATGTCCCGTCTCGGCGCCGCGTCGCGTGATCTCTTGGACCACCGCATCCACATAACGCGGAATATCCGTCTCGCGTCCCGCATACGACGCGAAGTCGCAATACGCGCACTTGCTGACGCAGAACGGGACGTGGACGTAAAGCCCGATCAGCGGCGGTAACGGTTCGGGCATGTTCGCTTTCCTCGATCAGAGTACGTTAGGGAGGGTGGATCGCAGCCAGCCCGATGAACACGACGAATCCCAGGTACATAAAAATCACGACCAGCACCAGGATCCCCGCGAATTTCCAGAACGACTTCTGAGCCTCCAGCGCGTCCTCCAGCTCCCGCATGCTGTGAGTCGCCCAGAGTGCGTTAATCCGGCTTGCGTACCGGAAGAGGAACAACGACGGAACGAAGTACACGGCCGCGATGGGGAAATAGACCAACATCATGATGAAGCACTCGACAGGCCCCATGTTGCCGGTGGCGAACATCGGGACAGCAAGTCCGATGATCCCTGCCATCGCCATCAGCACGGAGCAGATGAACCCCAGCACCGACAGGAAACGGACCCAGGGCTGCGTCTGGCGCAACATGGCCAAGACCTTGGGCGTAATCACGTGCCCCGTCTCCTCGCCGCTGACGAAGGCGTTGCAGTCGGAGGAGGGCGAACGAAAGGGATTGCCCTCAAGATCCGTGTCCCAATCGTTCGACATTGCGCATCTCCCTAAGTTGCTCTCAATACCGCCTTGGCCACCGTCTATTCTGCCGATCAGGCTCTCAGGACAACCTGCTTGCCGCGGAGAGCGACAAGCACATCCAAGAGGCCGTTTGGGACAAGGGCTACTGCAAACACGATGCAAAGCTGGTGTTCACCGACGGGCTGCGAACCTATACGTCGCGGAACCGCAAACGCCACCCGATGACCGCGATGGCCTATAACCTAGGGTGTCTTATGCGCAGCCGCTTCGGCATCGGCCTCGCCCGGGCCTTACAGGCAGTGCGCTTGCCGACGGATTATATTCTGCCCTGTCTGCCATGATCTGGCTCCTGAAGGCGCCCGTCACGTTCACGAGGCCAAATCTCGACATCTTCACGACGTTCCGCACGCCAGCCGTCCAAAGCGCACGTTCGCTTCGCTCGCGGAGACGGGCCGAGACGCTCGGGCAGTTGCAAGCTGTTGCGAAAACCGACCTTACGTCGCGGCGTCGCCGACACCGCTCTGTGACGGTCACGGCTCGGAAGCGTTCTAAGCCCCGGAAAACGGGGGTTGCAGTGAGCTTGGGAAGGTACGCCTGACAGGATTCGAACCTGTGACCTACGGTTTAGGAAACCGTTGCTCTATCCCCTGAGCTACAGGCGCTCAAGCGTGAAAAACCCTTGCTTTCAAGGCGTTTTCGCGCTACTATATTGGTATCGGCCATTTTCTCTGGCCATTTCCTGGGTGAATCGAAGTGGCGTTCGATGGTCGAAATAGGGATATAAGGCGTCAGGATACAAGCGCAGTTCGATCATGGAACAATCCTCTCGATTCGACAGGCAATCTTAGCAAAAAAAAGCGAACCAGCAACAGCATACCCTGAGAGGGAGGCACCCAATGGCAAAAAAGGTTGGTCGAAAAAAGGGCAGCCGAACGAAAGGTTACCACTACCGGAAGGGGCGAGGCTGGTATGCGCTGGATGGAACTCAACGTATTCCACTCGTTTATCCAAATGGGGAACACATTCGAGATCGGGATGCTGATCCCAACGCGGTTAAGGAAGCCTTTCAGCGATGGAAGACGGCTGCGCAAGCTGCCAAAGAGGCCGCCGAGAAGGCAGAACAAGCCGAAGCCGTCGTCACTGTGGAGAAAGTCTGCGACCTCTACCTGTCCTATGTGGAGATGTCCGGTGCGAAGGCGACTCACTACAATCGAGCCAATACGCTCTTCGATTTTTGTTATGGCATCCCCGCTAAGTTTCGGCGAAAGGACGGACAGCCGGCCCAGTACACGGACGAAGAGAAGAAGGCGATGCAGAAGGAGCGGTGCAGCCATCCAGCATACGGCAACCTTCCAGCGAGCAGTCTGACGCCGCTTCACGTTGATGAATGGCTCAAGGCCCATCCCTCCTGGAAGAAAAGCCGACGAACGAGGGTGCAGGCCCTTAAGCGGGCGCTCAATTACGCCGTTGAACGCAAGCTGATTCCGCACAATCCAATCAAAGGGTACTTGGCAGGCAAGTCTGGCAGCCGGATTACCTATTTTACGAAGGAGCAGGAGGCGGCCTTGCTGAAATACGCCAATCCTGCCCTGGGCATGGCGATTCAAGTCTGCATCCGTACCGGCCTTCGGTATGGCGTCGAATTCGCCACCTTGACCAAAGACCAGATCACCGACATGGGTGACCGGATGGAATGGAGGGTGACGCCTAAAAGGACGAAGACCACGCAGAAGTATCGAATCGTCCGGGTCAAAGCTCCCGAGATTATCGCCATCGCCCGACAACAGATGAAGGCGTGTCCGACTGGACCGATCTTCCGAAACCTTCACGGCGAGCCTTGGACCCAGAGCGCCTTGACAACGGCATTTGTTCGTTTACGGCGTCGTGTTGAGAAGGAGGAGAAGATTCAATTCGACGCCGACGCCTGCATGTACACCTGCCGGCACACTTACGCTAAGCGAACCTTGCAGGGGTATTGGACGGGCAAGCCGACCAACATCGAGACGTTGGCCAAACTGCTCGGCAATACCCCAGAGGTCTGTTGGAGGCATTACGTCCAGTGGTGCGACAGTTACACCGAACCGCTTTGGGAGGCATCTTAAACGGCGAGAAGCTCATGGGCGAAGCCGCTGTTGGACAAAGCTCTCATCATGGCACCCGGTCGCTTATCCTTCCTTGGCATTGGCTTGGCGACAATGGTTTTCAGGGATACCTTCTCTGGATCGTGGGTGCAGGCGTCGATGAACTCGTCAAGCCACTCGGGACGGAATTTGATCTCGTCTCCTGGGCTTGGCTGAAAGAACCGAATCGTTGGTCCTTTAACGGGATAGCCTTCGAGCCGCCTCTTGGACCTCTCGATGAGCTTTCGCATTCCTGATGGACTATACCCGAGACGAATTGCTCCCTGCTTCATATTTAGAAGTGGTTCAGTAACTGACACGATAGCTGTTCCTCTTGAACTTGAGACTGTGCTGCAATGGACTCCGATCACGAACGCGAGATCGAAATCCTGTCGAACCTCGCCTGTGGCCTTGATCCGCTGACAGCCATTGCCGCTATTGGCGATAAAAAGACGCCGTGCAAACCGCAACGGTTGGGGTGTCTTGCAGCGGTGTTGTTGGCTGTAGCGTTGGTAATCGCTTACGCTGTGCGGCAATGAGAGAGCGGGGCCGCGCGTCCGTGCGCGGCCGATCCCGTCAGCGTTGCTATCCCGTTCCTTCGGGTGCCTATCGCCTGCGCCGCAATCCAAGTACTTCGGGATTGCATTTGCGGAGGGCCAAGTAGAGTTCCTGGCTCATCGTGCGTGGGTCTGGTTTGCCGCCGTTGAACAAGGCACCGACGTTCTTGGTGGTTTTGAGTCGGGAAAACACGAAGTCGAGCGGCTCGACTTCGAGGCCGTTACGCACGACCACCTGCGGGCCGGACACCGTGTCCACGACGGTCAAGTCGTCTTTGAGGAATTCCGCGACGGCTTCGGGATATGCCGCACCGGCTTTGCGGGCGGCCTCGACGGTCTTCTCAATCACATTTACAGTATTCATCACACAATCACTTTCTGGCCGCAAGCGGCCACTGGGGAGGCAAATTGCCTCCGAGGGGAATTGAGGTTGAGAGGCAAACGTTGCCTCTCAACAGCAAGCTGAGCATCAAAGAGATAGGGGGCGTTCTTGGTCAGGCACGCGAGCACGTCTGCCGGGGCCATACCCTTGTGGATGGCGAGCCTTGCGCTTGCCTCGACGCGAGGAAGATCGCGGGCACCGGCACGCCACGCCAATTCGCGGAACTCTTTTGTTGGATTCATTGGTTCTCCTATGCTGTTTGGTGGCCGAGCCTGTGAGCGCGATCGTTTTGATAGAGTTTTCGCCGTTGTCGGATCGAAGCGCCGGCCGGCACGCCGTTCTGGTGTTGCTCTCGAATGATGTCGCACGCACACTTCAATGCAGCCCGCCGTGCGGCTTCGCGGCTACCGAACTGCTCTTCGTTGAACACCTGCCGGCTGATCTTGCAGGCGAACGCACGCTGGTCGCCGAGCCAAAGTTCCTTGACTAGCATGAGGGCCCCTCCCTCGCAAAGACTCTCCCGTCAACTACTCTCAAGCCACACTGTTGCAGACACTGGCCGTAATCGGTCTCATTGATGTAACGATTCACTGCCTCCTCGAAGTCATGCTTGAGCGAATAGACGCTTCTCGGATGCTTCTTGGTTGACGGCCGAAAGTGCTCCCTGATGTATCGCCGCGCGGCGAGTTGGGCCGCGTGGCGGTCGAAGCACTTCCACATGGCGTGCATGAACAGGGTATGAGTGTTCATCGTTGGTCCTCCAGTTGCAGCGGTCTGTTCTTCGTCGTGCTGTCAAGGCGATCCGTGTAGTGTTTCAGCCCAAATGGCACAGCGGCTAAGGTAGGTGACGGCCTCCT
>CAZLDQ010000152.1:0-14261 GCA_964558295.1 uncultured Planctomycetaceae bacterium
CCTTCCCAGGTGTTGGCAATCCGCCGGGCGAAGATGCCGAAGTCCTGAAAGCCCAGCAGATAATCGCTGTAGGCCAAATGTCCCTGGTAAAACCACCATCCGGCCAGGGTTGTTGATAGGAGGACCACCCCCCCGAACCGGAGGCTCGGCCTTCGCGCTCCCTGTTCTCGGCTCAAAGGAACGAGTTGATCCACCCGGCGGCCAATGATGCGCCAGACCGCCATGCCCGAAACAAAGGCAAAAAACAACGGCTCCAAGTACCAAGGATTTGGAACACTTGCCGGAGAAAAGGCGGCCTGCCGGAACTGTTCGACGAGCGGGATGATCGCACTGGAAAACAGCCAGGCAGCCGGGATGGGATCGCCCGGATCGTCACTCCCGGCGAGAGGTCGGGCCGCATACCAAGCCCCCAGGCTGAGGCCTGCCCCGACCGCTAGCAGGACCAGCGGTCGCCAATCCCATAAGACTTCCGAGCGAAAGACGTCGTATCCATAAACCAGATGAATCCGCGAAAAGAGCAGATACCCGGCCGAAACCCAGGCGGCAAACCCGAGCAGTGCTAGCAGAAGCGGCGGGAGCCGTTGTTGTTTGTCCATGTCGCTCCCCACCGATGGTCCACCAACCCCAGAACCTAGCCATGTCAGGCCTTAGGATACCTACGGATTCTCCAGGCGGCAAGGTTTGCCTGGAGAAGGTGAGCCAGCGTTCGGCCGCTACAGGCTGCGCAGTTGACGTAACCGGCAATCTTTTCTCAAGCGAAAAACCTCGCGAGCCGAATGAACAGATGGACCCGTTCCAGCGTTTCTGTCACTTGGGGGAGGTGCAGACTACCCCAATTCGTCTGGAAACGCGGGCTGAACAGGACGTAGGATTGCCTTTTGCGTGGCACGAGAGCCGCGTCCCAACGATTTACCCGATCACCAGTCCTCCACTTCCTATCCCCTCTCCTTGCCATGGCCTCCGACGCCTCACTCCAAACACCTGAATCTCGGTCTGGCGGTTTGTTGGCGGGACTTGGCTATTGGATCACTGGATGGATCGCCGACATTGGTGGGACCGTGTACGATTGGATCTCCGGCCTGGGAAGCATCTCGGTTTTCGCCTTTACAATGGTCGGCTGGCTCTTCACTCGCCGACCGTGCAAAGGAACGATCCTGCCGAACTTCTATCAGATCGGTGTGCTGAGTCTTCCGGTGGTTGCGTTGACCGGAACGTTCATCGGCATGGTCCTGGCCGTGCAGAGTTATGCGCAGTTTCGCATGCTGGGACTGCAAACGCGGCTGGGGGCGGTGATCAATATGTCGCTGGTTCGCGAGTTGGGGCCGGTCTTGGCGGCGACGATGTTGGCCGGTCGGGTGGGCAGTTCGATGGCTGCGGAGTTGGGCACGATGCGCGTCACTGAACAGATCGATGCCCTGGCCGTGATGGGGGCCAATCCCGTCCACTATCTCGTCGTCCCCCGGTTTCTCGGTTGCCTCGTGTTGATTCCGTTACTTACCGTGATGGCCGACTTTATGGGGGTCGTCGGCGGTTACTTCTACAGCGTCTACCTCCTTGACATTGACTCCTACCACTATATTGAGAATTCCGCCCATTTTGTCGGCAAGTTCGACTTCTTCTCAGGCGTGTTCAAGAGCTTCTTTTTCGGCGCTGCGATTGCGATGATCGGCTGCCATCGCGGGTTCAACTGCGATGCCGGGGCCGAAGGCGTCGGCCGGGCGGCGACCGAGGCTTTTGTCTATTCGTTTGTTGTGATTTTGTTCCTGGATCTGATGCTCGGCATCGGCTTGGAGAAGTTCTACTCGATGCTCTGGCCACAGGCGCCGTCGTTGTTTTAACCGTTGGGAGGCGACCCGCCGTCGCGGTAATTGATGGTTGATGCATCCCATAATCCGGTCGGGACAGCCCCGTCGCTGCTGACGATCGAGCAGTTGAACATGACCCTGGGGCACCACGCCGTACTCCGCGATCTCGACTTCCACGTCCCCCGCGGCCAGACCTTGGCCATCATCGGCGAAAGCGGTTGTGGCAAGACGGTGCTTCTGAAGACAATCATCGGGCTCCTGCGGCCGACTCGGGGGAGCGTCTACTTCGACGGGCAAAACCTGGCCGCGTTGTCGGAAAAGGAACTGACCCAGCAGCGGATCCGCTACGGCTTCGTGTTTCAGCAGGCAGCTTTGTTCGACAGCATGACCATCGGGCAGAATGTCGCCTTTCCCCTGCGTCAGCATACCCGCAAAACCGAGAACGAGATCCGCCAGATTGTCCTCACACGTCTGGCTGAGGTCGGCTTGCCGGAGACCGTGATCGACAAGAAACCGGCGGAACTCTCCGGCGGGATGCGCAAGCGGGTCGGGCTGGCCCGGGCCCTTGCCCTCGAACCGGAACTGGTGCTCTACGATGAGCCGACCACTGGGCTCGATCCGATCATGAGCGATGTGATCAACGAGTTGATTCTCAGCACGCGGCGGCAGCATCCGGTCACGAGCATCGTGGTGACGCATGACATGCACACGACGCAGAAGGTGGCCGACCGGGTGATCATGCTTTATCCCCTCAACCGCTTGCGCCGGGACGAACCGCAGATCCTCTACGATGGTCCGCCCGACGCGATCGAGGACTGTCCCGATCAGCGGGTTGTGCAATTCGTACGTGGGGAGGCAGGAGAGCGGCTGATGGAAATGCGGCAGCAGAATGGGAGTTGAGCTGTGAACGAACGGGTCGTGCGATTCCGAATTGGCGTGATGGTCTTGGCCGCGATACTGGCCTCCGGGATTTTGCTGATCATGTTTGGCGAGACCCGTGGCCTCTTGGAGCCGACCTACACGATCAAGATCGCCTTTGCAGATGCCCCGGGCGTCAGCGAAGGTTCGCCGATCCGTCGCAGTGGGATTGTGATCGGCAAGGTCGTCGACGTGGAACCGATGGATGCGGGGGGCGTTCTGGTCACTGCGGAGATTCAAGATCGGATCAAGCTGCGACGGAATGAGGTCTGCCGGATCAGTACCAACCTGCTGGGCGACTCGATGCTGAACTTCATGCGTCAGCCCGGTCAACTGAAAGAACCCGTTCAACCGGGGGAAACGCTTCAGGGGACCGTCGCCCCGGATCCAATGACCGTGGTGATGGACATGCAGGAACGCTTGGGCCAAGCCATCAACTCGGTAAGCCAGACCAGCCAGGACCTGGGGAACGTTGTCCGCAAGATCGGCGGAATGCTAGACAATAACGAACAGCGAATTAACACGATGATCGCCAAGGCTGATGACACCTTGGGGGTGATCAACGAAACGGCCCGGGGGGCAAACAGGATTGTTGGCTGCCCCGAAACCCAACAGCAAATTCGCGATAGCCTCGAACAGCTTCCGCTCGTCCTCAAGGACATGCGCACGACGTTGGCGCGGATCAACGATGCCGTGGTCATGTTGGACCGCAACCTGACGAACGTCGAGGGCTTCACACGACCCTTGGGCCAACAGGGCGATGCCTTGGTCACACGACTCAACGGAAGTGTTGACAAACTCGATCAGGTAATGGAACAGTTGGTCGTCTTTTCCCAGGGGCTCAACAGCCAACAAGGCACGCTGGGGCAATTGCTCCACAATCGCGAACTCTACGACAACCTGAACCGTGCGGCGATGAACGTCGAAGATCTCACCCGGCAACTCGAACCGATCCTCCGCGATGCGCGGGTCTTCTCCGACAAGATCGCCCGGCATCCCGAATCACTCGGCGTGCGTGGCGTCATTGATCGGAACCCCGGCACCAAAGGCGTCCCAACGTTCGGTTTGCCGCGGTAGGAGTGGCGGATGGTGGACTGCGTCAACGGCAGGGCTTGCCCCGCGTTCCTTCCCCCCGCTCAATGCGGTAAGCTGTTCGGCGACAGGGGCGATGCGGGCGGAACGGCGGCGGGCAACGAGCCGTCCAGCCCGACGGTCGGCGTTGCAGGAAGCCTTGGAACGGGAACTCCCATCACGCCGCCCGACGTCTGCACTGCGGATCGCAGTTGTTGAGCCCGATCGATCAACTGCTCGGTCGGGACCGTCACCTGGGGACGTAATTGGTAGGTGAAGACTCGTTGATCGCGGAATTCGCCCGGAACGAGGTTCTCGGAGAAGAAATCCAACGGCGGAATCTCATACCAAGGAGGCAGCATCGGCTGCATTACGGTGAGCGTCTCGAAGCCGTCCTTGACCAGGCGAATTTCCCGTGTCCCGTAATAAAGAAAATCCGTGGAGATGGGCGTTACGCCGATCTCGTGGTTGTCGACATAGACCAGTGCCCCCGGGGGATTGCTGCGGATGGTCATTCTCCGCTGTACGCAACCGGGTAAGCTGATGAGCACGACCAAGGCCGCCAAGACCCCAATACAACGGAGTCGGCGACGCCTCCGGACCGTTTGGGTTCGTTCGGACATGGCGAAATCGCTCCTACCACAGATGAGTCGAAAAGCGGCCAGAGTATAGCTATCTGGTGGCTGGACGCCTAGGCCGAATGAAATGGCTGGTTGTGGAGCAACCGGGAGGTTACAATAGAGGGGTGTGGGACTCCTGATTAAACTGGGGCCGGGGGATAGCCCCCCCGACGGTGACTGCTTGGCGGCTGGCATGGATCCAAATGCGGTGAACTGGGACCACTGTCTGGAGTACGCGGAGCTCAGCGACGTGGGCCTTCGGCGCGCAAACAACCAGGACTCGAAGGCCCTGGTAATTGCGGGCGGGGAAGACAAGTGGACCCGCCGGGGACATCTGTTCATGGTGGCCGACGGCATGGGGGCCCACGCGGCCGGTGAATTGGCGAGCAAGTTGGCCACGGATATCGTTCCGCTGACCTACTATAAGCTGGTCGATCAGGCCCCGCCCCAAGCCTTGCTGGCGGCCATCCAGGATGCCAATACCCAGATTCACACGCGGGGCCAAGCCTCCGAGGATTTTCGGGGGATGGGGACGACGGCCAGCGTCCTGGTCTTGTTGCCCCAAGGGGCTTTGGTGGCCCAAGTTGGCGACAGCCGCGTCTACCGCTGGCGCAACCATCAGCTCGAACAACTCACGTTCGACCATAGTCTGGTTTGGGAACTTCGGGCCTCGGGCCAGATTTCTGCGGAGGCGACCCCCTCCTTTGTGCCCAAGAACGTGATTACCCGGTCCTTGGGTCCGAGTCCTCAGGTTCAAGTTGATCTTGAGGGAATCTTCCCCATTCAAGTGGGGGACACCTTCCTGCTTTGCAGCGATGGGCTTTCCGGCCAAGTTGAGGATAACGAAATCGGTAAGATCCTTGGCTGTCTGCCGCTGGGCGAGGCCTTGCGGGCTTTGGTTGACTTGGCGAATTTACGAGGTGGACCGGACAATATTACGGTCGTGGCGGTCCGAGTCCTTGCTCCCTTGACCTGCGCGGAGACGGCCAACCAAGCCGAGACCTCGGCACCGGCGATGGTGCAGCCGGTGCGCCCGGTGGTCTGGGGGCTCTTGGGAGGGTTTACCCTGCTGGCCGTGATGCTTGCCCTTTTCGGGTTGCTTCTTCCGGCGGCCGTTTGTGCGGTGGCGCCAATTGGGGCGGGCCTTGCCGCACTCATGCAACGTTACGGGGGGGCGAAAGCGTATCAGGACGTTGGCCCTCCCATGGGCCGCGGGCGCTCTTCGGCATGGGATGCCACACCCGATGCTGGTTTTGTTGCGCGTTTGACCGATATTGTCAATCAGTTGCAGGAGGCGGCGGTTCACGATCGCTGGTCCATTGATTGGGACCGCTTTAACGGCCATTTTCAAATCGCCAAGACCGCCGCCCAAGCCGGACGCTACGTTGAAGCGATTCGCGGGCTTTGCCGCGCGATCAGTTTCATGATGGGCGAATTGAAAAATCAGCGTTCCCGCAGAAGGGCCGGCGGGAACAGTATCTTCGAATAAAAAGAGGCGTCGCAACGCCTCTCCACTCATCGAAGGGGTTGGGGCTGGACGCTGGGGAGACGTTCACGTAAAAACTCTTCCTCTGAACGCTGAACCCGCCACCTCTGGCCTCCTGACCCTTCCGTCCCGAACCTCTATCCCCGAGTCCCAATCCATGCTCCTGACCCTGATCAACACCAATCGTGTGCAGCCGCCGATCGCTCCGGTCGGCTTGGACTATGTGGCTGGGGCGGCGCGGCAGGCAGGGGTAGAGGTCGACTTGATCGATTTCTGCCTGACCGCCGATCCCGCCGTTGCAATCGGCGACTATTTCACCGAGCGCCAACCGGATTTGGTGGGGCTGTCGTTTCGCAATATCGACGACTGCTTCTGGCCGGGAGCGGTCTGGTTCGTTCCGGAACTGGTTGCCGCCGTGCAACTCGTCCGCATGATGACCAAGGCCCCGATTGTGCTCGGCGGCGTGGGATTTTCGATTTTCGCCCGTTCGATTGTCGAAGCCACCAGCGCGGATTTCGGCATTCGTGGCGATGGGGAGCAAGCGATCGTCGCCCTGCTGCGCGAACTGAAGGGGGCGCGTCGCTTTGAACGGATCGATGGGCTGGTGTGGCGTGAGAAGGGCTCGATTCGCGTCAATCGGCCGGCGTGGCCCCGGGAGCTGGCCGTGCCGACACGCCGTGACCTGGTCGACAACGCCACCTACTTCCGCCGCGGTGGACAGATTGGCCTGGAGACCAAGCGGGGTTGCAACCGGCAATGTATCTACTGTGCCGATCCCTTGGCCAAAGGCACGAGGTTGCGAAGGCGGAACCCGGCCGAGGTGGCCGACGAAGTCGAAACGCTCCTCGCCCAGGGCGTCGACGTGCTCCACTTGGCCGACAGTGAGTTCAATGTGCCGGGCGAGCATGCCCGGGAAGTCTGTGAAGAACTGATCCGACGTCGGCTCGGGGACCGGGTGCGTTGGTACGCCTATTTGGCGGCGGTTCCGTTTGATGCGGAGTTGGCCGAGCTAATGCGTCGGGCGGGCTGTGTGGGCATCAATTTTACGAGCGATGCGGCCAGCGAGGCGATGCTGGCCACCTACCGGCAGCCGCATCGGCGCGAAGACTTGGCTACGGCCGTCCGGCTTTGCCGCGCCCAAGGGATGGCGGTGATGACCGATCTGCTGCTCGGCGGGCCGGGGGAGACTCCGGAAACGGCCGCTGAGTCGATCGCGTTCTTTAGGCAGATCGATCCCGATTGTGCCGGCGTGGCGCTGGGAATCCGGCTCTATCCGGATACGACCGCCACGACGATGGTGGCGGCCGAGGGACCGTTGGAGCGGAACCCAGGGATTCATCGCCCCTATGACGGCCCGATCAACCTGCTGCGCCCGACGTTCTACGTCGCCCCGTCGCTGGGGCCGCACCCCGCCCGCTTGGTTCGCGAACTGATCGCCGGCGATTCCCGCTTCTTCGAGCCGGCCGACGACGCCGCCGAGACCACAAATGGGGACGATCCGTGTGCCGGCTACAACTACAACCAGAATCAGCCGCTGGTCGACGCGATTGCCCAGGGGGCCCGCGGGGCGTATTGGGATATTCTTCGCCGAATGCGAAGCGCGGGACCGTGACGGAGTCCTGATCATAGCACTTGTGTTGGCCGCCCTGCTTCTCTGTTTTTGCCTTCCTGGCCGGTTGGCTTGGATCACTGCCGGAGGGAGTGAGAAGTCCACAGGCGAACCCCTTGCAAATAACGAGCTTAGCGGTCAGGATAAATGCTAGGGAAACATAGGGGGAATCCCATGAAGCCGGTCCAGTGGTACCATGCGCACGAGAAGCAGCGGTTTGGGCCCGTATCCACAGCCGAACTGAAGCAGTTGGCCCAGGCGGGCACCCTGCAGCCGGGAGATTTTGTATGGCGCGAAGGGTTGACCAATTGGGTGGCAGCCCGCGAAGTCAAAGGGCTGTTTGACGAGCAGGGGACCACGCCTTCAGAAACCGGGCATGTGACGCTGAGCCCGGCCAGCACGCCGCTGCTCACTCCGGCCAAGAACGACAACGTCCCGCTGGCTGCGATTGCGGTTGCTCCTGCGACGGTTGAGCGTCATCTGCTCGACCCGCTTCTGGAAGCTGTCCGGCGGCGGTTTACGCCCCAGTTTCTCTATTCCGCGTCCCGTCTGTTTGCCGCCGCCGGGCACTGCGCCCTGTACGGAATCATCCTGACCGTCGTCCTCTTCTTCACGGCGGTCGGGCTGCAAACCGAGGAGTTGCGGCGTGTGTTGATCGGGGCGGGCGCGGCATTGCTCCTAGCCGCATTGCAGTACACGGCCACGCGTTTCTTGCCACTATTCGAGCAGTTTCGCCGCCTGGGCGAATGCCGGCTCGGCTCCACGGCTCTGCCCGACGGGGTCGCCCTGCTGAGCATTGCGGTCGGCGTCACCGCGGTCATCAGCTTGACCTTGCTGGCTGTGGAATACCAGAACTACTGGATTGCCTTGGGCGGCTTGGGGATGTTCATCTTGGGCGAATACGCCGCCTTTGTCGCCCTCAATCCGGCATGGCTCGGCATCACCGTTGCGCCGGCGCCTCGGCCAAGCGAAGAGGCGATCGGTAGTTTTACGTTTCTGCTGAAGACGGGACTCTGCTGCATCCCGGTGCTCTTCGGCGCCCTGATGGTGCTTGGCCTGCTCACCCTGCTGCACGCCTGCTACCTGGCCGTCACTGGGCCGGCCGAAATCGCCCAGGCCCGGGCCCTGATCGCGACCCTTCTGGCGATCTTGTCGGCGGCTGTGCCGCTAGCCGCCTATCTGGTCTTCGTAGCTGGATATCTGGCGGTCGATGCGTTGCGGGGGCTTGTGGCGAGGGGAAACGGTCGCCCGTAAAGGGTTTTGTCTGTCAACCCCCTGATGGATGGCTGAAAAACGTGTCCGCGCTATTCCAACTGGATGCCGGCTTCGGTGATCCGATAAGGGATGATCTCGTCGGCGCAGGCACTGCCGCGATGCTTGGCCACATAGATGGCCCGGCGGAAGAAACTGCCTTCGCGAATCTTGCCCATGTAGATCACCGTATTGGCATTGGCCAACACTCCTCCTTCGTCCAGCGGTCGCTCGATCATGCCGTCGAGTGTCGTTTCATGGGAGGTGTAGAGGAGCAAGCAGCCGATGCTTGCCGGATCGTAGACATGGGTCGCGGCCGCCTCGGCGTGGGCTCGATACGACTCGCGAAACAAATCCCGGGCAACCCACTCGGGGTCCTTGCGCAAGATTTGGTGATAGACGTACTCAAACAGTTCCAACTGGATCGAATCGCTTGAACGATCCACCGGTTCGATGCCGTCGACCACTGCACGGCGCACGCCTTGAACAAAATTGCCGTACAGAAAGGCGATCGACGTGTTCAGCCGCCGAGCGACCTGGGCCTGCCATTCGTGCCAGCCGTCGAAATCCATATCCGCCCGGGTTACACGACGGCCGTTCTGGTCGAACACGTGCAGATATTCCCCGTGCCGCCGCTTGGGATCAAAGAAATCGTCCAAGGGGACGTGATCCTGAAGTCCGGCCGCCTCCATTTCCCAGCCGAACATACGCCGGGCGTATTCGCGATGGTTTTGGGAGTCGCCACGGGACGTCATATCAAAGACAATCCCTGCGCGTCCCTCCTGGGCAAGCCCTGCCCGGGCAAACTGCAATCCAAGCTGCGTCTTGCCGATTCCCGTCGAACCGACTACTACTGTCAACGTCCCCGGCAACAGCCCGCCGCCTAGAAGACTGTCGAGGCCATCGATGCCAGTAGAAAGACGAGACGGTGAAGGTTTAGTCATGAGAAATGGGGGGAAATGATGAATGATCAATGCTGAATGATGAATGAAGAAAAAGCAAGCAGCGTCACTTTACCGTCTTCTTTGATCATTCCTCATTCAGCCTTAAAAGATTCTCGCCGTGGCTCCGCCGTCGACCACGAGCACCGTGCCCGTGACAAAACTGCCGGCGTTGCTGGCCAAGAGGAGGGCGGGGCCCACGAGTTCATCGGGATCGGCCCAACGATTCATGGCCGTCCGGGCGGCCAGGGCTTTCTTGTGTTCGTCCGTGAGGATCGACATAGGCAGTTCCGTGGCAAACGGCCCAGGGGCCAGGCAGTTGACCGTGATCCCATACGGGCCGAGGTCCAAGGCACTGGCCCGGCACATGCCGATCAGGGCCGCCTTCGTGGCCGAGTAGGTGTTGCGCCCCGGCGTGCTCCCAAGCCCCATGATCGAAGAAATGTGAATCACCCGGCCCCACCCACGCTGTTTCATGCCGGGAACCAACGCCCGGGTCAGGGCCATGACACTGGTGACATTCAATTCCAACAATTCATCCCAGTCTTGATCGCGAATCTCGTCGATCGCTTGCGGCCGATTGGTGCCGGCGTTATTGACCAAGATGTCGACTTTGCCCAGTCGTTCAAGCGTCGTTTGGGCTAAGCGCTGGACGTCGCTACGATTGAACATGTCGGCCGCAAGGTACTCGATGCGTCGGCCGGTCGCTTGGCGAAGCTCGTCGGCCGTGGCCTTCAGTTCGTCGTCGTGGCGGCTGGCAATCATCACGTCCGCTCCCGCCTGGGCAAACCCACGGGCCATGGCCTTGCCCAGCCCCCGGCTACCCCCGGTCACAAGAGCCACACGTCCGGAAAGATCGAAGAGGGTGTTTTGGTACATAAAGGCAATTCCGATAGCTCGGTTTAGCCGACGTGCTTGGACGCCGCGCTCTTGCCCGCGCCATATTCCCCGCTCGCAGCCAAACGTGGCGGGCAGACACGCCGGCTAAAATGACGCGAAAGCCACCCAGAAAGTAACCTCCCTCTCCCGCGTGGCGGGAGAGGGAACGCTTGACCCCCGTCGTACTACAGCGCTTCAACGACCAAGTCGCCGACCTGGCTGGTGGTGTAGCCCATCTTGCCGGCCGCCTGGCTCTTCATTTTCGTGCCGGTGACGGTCTGGATCGCCTTCATCACCCGGGCGCTGGCCTTTTCGTAACCGGCCTGTTCCAGGAGCATCGCCACGGCGCTGATCGTGGCGATCGGGTTAATCTTCCCGGTGCCGGTGTACTTCGGCGCGCTGCCGCCCATCGGCTCGAACATGCTCGGATAAGAACCGTCGGGATTGATGTTGCCGCCGGCGGCAACGCCCATTCCGCCCTGGAGAATCCCAGCCAAATCGGTGATGATGTCGCCGAACATGTTGGTCGTCACGATCACGTCGTAGTATTCCGGGTTCTTGACCATCCACATGCAGCAGGCGTCTACGTGGTTGTAGTCGGTCTTAATGTCCGGATACTCTTGGGCCACTTCCTGGAAAGTCCGCCACCAAAGGTCGTGCCCGAAGGTGAGCACATTGGTCTTGGCGACCAGTGTGAGCATCTTCTTCTTGTTGCGTTTGCGCGTGTAATCGAAGGCCCAACGGATGCAGCGTTCGCAACCCTTGCGCGTGTAGATAGCCGTCTGAGTGGCCACTTCATCGGGCGTTCCCTTCTTGAGGAAACCGCCCGTGCCGCAATACATGTCTTCGGTGTTCTCGCGGACCACGACATAGTCGATGTCGTCGGGGCCTTTGTCCTTCAGCGGCGTCTCGACGCCGGGGAACAGCTTCACTGGGCGCAGATTGATGTACTGGTCGAAGCGGAAGCGAAGTTCCAAGAGCAGCCCACGCTCAAGAATGCCCGGGGCCACCTGCGGATGGCCGATCGCTCCGAGGAGAATCGAGTCAAAGGTGACCAGTTCTTTGACGACACTCTCCGGAAGGATTTCGCCGGTACGAAGATAGCGATCGCCGCCGAGGTCGTAGTCTTGGGTTTCGTACTTGATGCCTTCGGAGGCTGCGACTGCCTTGAAGACTTTGAGACCTTCCGCGGCCACTTCCGGCCCGGTGCCATCGCCGCCGATCACGGCGAGCTTCAGTACCTTGTTGCTGCTCACGGTTCGTTTCCGTTTCTAAAGGAGAAAAAAGCGGGGTGATTACGCGGGTGTTTCGTCGCCCCCTCGCGATTGGCCGGATCGTGCGCGTGCCGAGCATCTCTCCGTTCTCTGAGGGACAAATCCGGGCTGAGGTTCACGTTGCGATGCTACCCCGACCGGGCTCGGAGCGCCGAGAAGGGACAACCACGGCCTGATCCCATGAGGGCAAGGCAAACCGTCCATTGTAACCGCCCTTATCGACGGTCACAAGTTCCCGTGGTTCAGCCCCGCCTCAGAGGGACCAAATGCCACGCTTGGCCGCCTTGGCCTCCGCCTCCGCCGCACAGAAGCGTTTCTTCTTCCCCGCGTCGTAACGGTATTGAGTCTCCGCCCGGGCCAGCCCGGCCCGGAGAAGCTCTTCGTTCAGCATGCGATCGTCGACCCAGGCATAGGCAAGAAAGCGGCCATACTTGTCTTGTCGCTCCCGATCGAATTCCAACCGGACCGACCAACCACCCCGAGCAATGAAGCGGCGAGTGAACTCGCTGGCTTCGGGGCCAAACGGCTCGACCGGATGGTTGGGCTTGACCGTTTCCGGCGTGTCGACCCCGAGCAGTCGCACGCGGGCATGATTGGTCAGCAGAAGCGTGTCGCCGTCGACCACCCGCTGGACCGCATAGCTCCCTTCAGCGAGTGCCTCCGGAGCTTGCGTGTTCGGCTCGTGCCACCAACGGACGAGGGCGATGAGCACGAAGACAATCGCGAGCAATGTGCCTAACGGACCACGAATCCGAGGCCGCCGCGGAAAACGAGAACGACTGCGACGTCGCATCATGACTTAGAGGCGGCCGGCGTGCCTACGTTCAGTTGTCGCTGAACCCAAGCAGTTTGGCGTTTTCACGTCCCAAGGGGTTCTTGAGAAACTTCCTGCGGCATTCGGGGCAGAGATCGAATCGCAGCTCTTGGTATACCTCTTCGCCGATATGGTCGCCCTGGCTGCTTTCGAGCCGTTCGAGGATGTCCTGAATCTCTTCCAGGTAATCCCGATCGTCTTCGTTTTCGTCTTCGACGCCCACGGGATCAAAGGCTGCACTGATTTGAATCTTGACGACGTAACGAAGATCTTCCTGAGGATCGAGCTTACGTTTGCACAGATCGCACGAGTAATGAATCATAGACCCACTCCCCAACAGAAGCCAGCAATCGCCGACCATGAACATGCTGCAGATACCTCGAACAAGTTCATCCTAATAATAAAGACCAAATCCATGCAAGCCGTCCTGATGATTTTTTGGCGTCTTCCCAATCGGCCCCTCGTTCCGGTCCGTCGCGACAGGCAAGAGCACCCTGGTCTGCCCGATCCGACCGCCTGACGCTTTTTTCATCCACTGGTAACTGCGCGCAAACGGACGGATCTAGCATCTGCTGAAAAGATGGGTTAGAATGGGCAAATACGCCAGAAATGGCACCCCTTTGGTGCGAAGACTGTCTCAAGACCAGCGCCATTGGAACGGCATTTGCCCGGTACAGGAAACGACCGATTCGCCGTCGGTTCCTCCACGATTTTCAGCACGGCAGCGCAACAACCGGCCCAACCCCGACCGTCCCAACGTGGGTGGTTTGACACGGTTTCTCACCGCGAGGGATAGTTTTTTGCCGTAGCCCGGGCGGTCTTCCTTGCCGCACGGGAAGTGGGGAGTATCAGCGTGTCCAGGGAGACAGGCTCACATGACAGACGCCGGTGGCTCAGAAGCTCTGGGAGCCAGCGTGTTGGTTCTCAATCGACTCTACATCGCAGTCCACGTGATCGGAGTACGCCGAGCCTTTGCCTTGCTCTGTCGCGAGCTAGCAGAGGTTATTCATCAAGAAGACGGCCGGTTCGCCAACTATGATTTCCTCGGTTGGCGCGAGGCCAGCGAGTTGCGCGCCGATAGTAAGCAACCCGATGAGGATTGGATCCGCGCGGTTAACTTCGAGATCCAGGTCCCGCGCGTCATCCGGCTGCTTGACTACGACCGCCTTCCGAATCGGGCGCTCCGGCTTAACCGCCACACGATTTTTGCTCGCGACGGCCACTGCTGTCAGTACTGCGGGCGCCGGCTCCCCGCCAGCCAACTGAGTCTCGACCACGTGCTGCCACGGAGCCGCGGCGGGGGAACCACCTGGGATAATGTGGTTTGCGCCTGCATCATGTGCAACGTGAAAAAAGGCGGCCGCACCCCGCAAGAAGCCCACATGAAACTCCAACGCAAACCGACCCGCCCCAAACGTAGCCCCCTGTTAACCTTGAAGCTTCACAATCCAAAATACGAAAGCTGGAAAACCTGGCTAGAAAATGCCGCCTGGGAGGTGGGGGTTTGAGGGTTGCCCGCTGCGTACGGGCTGTTGCCTGCTAAGCCGCAAGCGGCTACTCGCAGAGGGGCGTCTTCTTCTCGGTGATGACGGG
>CAZLDQ010000153.1:0-14120 GCA_964558295.1 uncultured Planctomycetaceae bacterium
CGGTGGACGCAGCGCCACAGGCACCGACAAGCGGCCCACCGCAACCGGCGGTTACCGTCCCCATCGAAAGACAGCCAAACGCCAAGGGCGACCTAAGGGGAAGTGACAGGCCCAAATGGGTTTTGACGGCAGGCCCGGGAACGTTCTTCGCCCTGAAATCTGCGGATTGTTCCAGCCCAAAGAACGAGCGCGTCTGCTCTCTTGCGAGGCCTCGGCGGTCGACCTATGATGACACGGCCTTCGCGAATCATACCAAACGCTTCGATCGAAAGGGAACGTGCGTGGCGCTAAACGCTGTCGACTGGATCATCGTGGTTGTCTCGCTGGTCGCAACGCTCCTGATCGGCGTGATCGTGACCAAACGTGCCGGCAGCAGTGCACCGGAGTTCTTTCTGTCGGGACGGAACATGCCCTGGTGGCTCTTGGGCGTGTCAATGGTGGCTACCACGTTTTCCGCGGGAACGCCCAATCTCGTGGCCGACATGGTGCGCAAGGAAGGCGTGGCCGGCAACTGGCGGTGGTGGGCCTTCCTACTGACCGGAATGATGACCGTGTTCGTCTATGCCAAGCTGTGGCGACGCTCAGGCGTGATGACCGACATCGAGTTCTACGAACTCCGCTACAGCGGCCGCGCCGCCGCGTTTTTGCGGGGATTCCGGGCGATCTACCTCGGCGTGCTGTTCAACATCGTCGTGATGGCTTCGGCGATCCTAGCGGCGATCAAGATCTCCGGTGCGATGCTCGACGTCTCGCCGGTGGAAACAATCCTCATCTCCAGCCTGATCACCGTGATCTACAGCATGCTTGGGGGATTGACAGGAGTGCTGCTAACCGACTTTGTTCAGTTCTTCATTGCCATCGGCGGCGCGATTGCCGCGGCCGTCTACCTTCTGAGTTTGGAAAGCGTCGGCGGGTTATCAGGGATGCTGGCCCATCCGGCCGTGCAGGGGAAGCTGGGGATGTTTCCCGATTTCCACAATTGGGATCTGGCGATCACGATCTTTCTGATGCCGCTGTTGGTTCAGTGGTGGGCGGCCTGGTATCCGGGAGCGGAGCCAGGCGGCGGAGGCTACATCGCCCAACGCATGCTGGCGGCCAAGAATGAGCTTCACGCCACCGGGGCAACGTTGCTGTTCAACATGGCCCATTACGCGCTGCGTCCTTGGCCTTGGATCCTTGTGGCCCTCTGCTCGTTGATCGTGTTTCCCGACCTGCCGTCGCTCCAAGAGGCTTTTCCGAAGATCGATCCGCAGATGGTCAAGGACGATCTGGCCTATCCGGCCATGATGACCTTGTTACCACAAGGGCTGCGCGGGCTGATTCTCGCCTCGCTGATTGCTGCTTATATGTCGACCCTTTCGACCCACCTCAACTGGGGCTCGTCGTATGTGGTCAACGATGTGTACCGTCGCTTCTATCGCCCGGCGGCCAGTGAGAAGGAACTGGTCCGGGTAGGACGCGGGGTCACTGTGCTCTCGATGATCTTGGCCAGCGTGTTGGCACTCTGGCTAAAAAACGCTTTGCAGGCGTTTGAGATCATTCTCCAAATCGGGGCGGGCACCGGGCTGTTGTTCCTGCTTCGCTGGTTCTGGTGGCGGATCAATGCGTTCAGCGAGATCGCCGCGATGGTCGCCTCGTTTGCCGTGGCCCTCTCCTTGGAGTTCTTTGGACCGGCAACGCTGGCGATGTGGCAAAAACTCCTGATTGGGGTAGGGATCACGATGGCCAGTTGGCTCTTGACCACGTTCCTGACCCGTCCCACCGAGGAGAGCAAGCTGCGGAGCTTCTACCGGCTGATTCGACCGGGTGGGCCCGGCTGGCAGGCGGTGGTCCGCCGCGCGGCCGTGGACAAGGATCCGCTCGACGAGCCGGGGCGCCCATGGAATGTGCCCATGGAATTGTTCTGCATGCTGGTCGGGTGTGTGGCGGTCTATTGTGCCCTATTTGCCACGGGCTACTGGATTTACGGCAGTCATCTCCCGGCACTGGGGCTGACTGCCGCTGCGGTCCTGGCCGCCGTGATCCTCCTGCGCACCTGGGCCCGCGTGAACGCCGCCTGAACTCTCTCGGATCCGGCCTGCCAAACCGATTTTTTTCCGAGTCTTGACGAATCCGCTCCGATGGGATAGTCTGCTAATTGTTCCAGTATTGTTCTAGTGCTGTTCTATCAAGGTTCGCTCGCTCCAGGAGTGTGGTACTGTGATCCGATCGGAGCAAATCGTCGCCAGTATTCGACAGAAGATTTTGGAAGGTCGATATGGCGGGAAGGATGAACGGTTCCGGACAGTGCGTGAGTTGGCCGAGGAGTTTGACGTCTCGCTAACCACGGCGCACAAGGTGATTGGGCAATTGAAGGCGGAAGGGCTGCTAGTGGCTGATTCGACGAATCGGGCACGGATCAGCGCCAAGGCCGCCCGCATTGCAATGGCCGGCCAGCAAGGCGGTCCGCGGCGGCTGGGGTTGGTGGTGACGAATATCGAAAGCCCCTTCTTCAGCAGTCTCTGTCGATATGTTCAGAAATTTGCCGGGACGCTGAACTATCAGGTCTTGGTGGCCAGCAGCGACTACGACTTCCAGCGCGAGCAGGCAACGATCGAGAGCTTCCTGGGGATCGGTGTCGAGGGATTGTTGATTTGCCCGGGGTTGACGGACCAGTCGGTGGCCCTGTATCGCGATCTGCTTACCCAGGGCGTGCGTCTGGTGTTTGTCAGTCGGCGGGTCGAAGAAGTCGAGGCGGATTTCGTCGTCGCCCACAACTTCGTCGGGGGCGCCTCGGTCGCCGGACACTTCTTGAGCATGGGCTACAATTCCTTCGGCTATCTGGCCTTTGGGCCGCGTTTGAAACACGACGTCCGTTTGAGCGGGTTCCGTTCGGCCTTGGTCGAAGAAGGGCTTCAACTGAACAATCGTTACGTGGTCGACGGCGGCGGCCGCGACATCGTCCATGGCTACCAGGCGATGGCTCGACTGATGGACATTCAACCCCGGCCACGTGCAGTCTTCGCCTTTAATGACTTGTTGGCGATCGGGGCACTTCAGTACTGCCAGGAGCATGGGATTGCCGTGCCAGGAAAGGTGGCCATTGCGGGCTTCGACAATCTGCCGGAATCGCGGGTGACGCATCCCCCGCTGACCACCGTCGATTACGGCGTCGAGGCAATGGCTCGGTTGGCCGTTCAGAGCCTGGTCGACCGGATTCACCAACCGCACGAACACCTTCCGGCTCGGATTCTCCTGGAGCCGCGTCTGATCGTCCGCCGCAGCACAGATCCCCAGGCCCGCAATCCGCGGCAGTCAACCGCGTCGCACGGTGCGTTTGACGAGGTGTTGTGAGAACGGGGAGACTTTTTTTCGAAGTGGTGTTACAGCGAAAGGCAAGAGATGGCGGTTAAAGAAACGGGTGTTAGCTACTACGGTTTGAGCTACGTGGAACACGCCCAGCGCGACTTCGAGGAGATGATCCGGCACAACTGCACGGCCGTGCTGTTGGCGCTTTCCGAGTTCGATATCGACTTCTGGTTTCCGAACATCAAGCGGATCGCCCGCTGTGCCAAGGAGATGGGCCTGACGGTCTACCTGGACACGTGGGGGATCGGCAAGTGGTTCGGCGGCGAGCCGCCGAGTCTGTTTTTGACCAATAACCCAGGCAACCGCCAGGTCTCGGCGTTGACGGACGAGCCGCTACCGGCGGTGTGCTTCAACAGCCGGGCTTTCCGCGAATACTTCTTCGAGATCTGCGAGAAACTGGCCACCGAGGTGGAGGCCGACGGGTTCTTCTGGGACGAGCCGCACTACGCGCTACCCAAGGGCTACGCTTCGATCACCGGCGGGGCAGGCGACGACTGGGCCTGCCGCTGCCCCTACTGCCGGCGCATGTTCGAGGAGCAGTACGGCTATGAGATGCCGCGGCAGTTGACGATGGAAGTCAAGCGGTTCCGTCACGATCGGGCGTTGGACATCCTCGAAACGGCCGCAAGGAAGATCAAGGCGATTCGGCCGACGAGCAAGATGATCTGCTGCGTACACGCCACGCTTGGCACCTATTACGTCACCGAAAACCGCGGCTACGACAACTGGGACAAGGTCGGCCGGTCAGAAGCCTGCGACGTGTTCAGCACGACGATCCTCTCCTACCAGTTGCCGCGAAGCTTCTTCCGTTCGATCACCCAGCGAACCCTCGACATTGCCCAGAAGTATGGCAAGGGCTCACAGCGCTGGCTGATGAACTACTACCAGGAGCCGGAGAACCTCCAGGAGATCGAGGAGATCGTCAAACTCTATGCCGAGATGGGCGTCGAAAGCCTGTTTGGCTGGACCTACCGCGGCGGCTACGGCACAGTGCTGGCCGCGCCGCGAGCGTTGGAGATGTGGGACACCTTGGGCAAGGCCTTTGGCGCGGTGTTGGAGCGGTAGCAGGAAAAACGAGACCTCAGAGATTCGGAGAAAGCATGACGATGGACAAACACGAAGTCGATTTCGGCTATCTCGCCTCGACGATTGAAGTCCTCAAGCGGATCGAACGCGAGCAGCAGGAGAATATCGTCGCGGCAGGCCGTCTGATGGCGGACGCCATTGCCCAGGACCAGCTGATCCACGTCTATGGCGGCGGGGGGCATACGACGCTCGTGATGGGCGAGATGTTCTTCCGCGCCGGCGGGCTGGCCAACATCAATCCGATCATGGAAACCGGCCTCTCGGTGTTCAATCAGGCGCTGAAGTACCTGGAACTGGAACGCTGCGTGAACTACGGCCGGAGTATCGTCAAGTACTACCGCCTCAAGGCGGGCGAAGTGCTGATTATCTTCCACAACATCGGGATCAACGCGGCCACAATCGACGCAGCCTTGGAGGCGAAGGAGCAGGGGGTGAAGATCATCGCCGTCAGCTCGTCGCTCTGGCAAACGAAGATGGCCCCCGATCATTTCATCCGCCATCCGAGCCGCAAGAACCTCTTCGATTTGGCCGACGTCTGCATCGACGACTACAACGAGGTGGGCGATTGCGTGGTCCGCGTGCCGGGCTTCGAAACACCGATCGCCCCGAACTCGAACGTGGTGGACTTCTACATTGCCCATCGGTTGGAGATCGAGGCGGTCCGGCAGTGCATCGAGCGGGGAATCGAGCCGCCCGTGTGGCGCAGTGCCAACGCGCCCGGCGGGGATGAGTTCAACGCGAAGTATGTGGAGAAGTACATGCCGCGGGTAAAGTGCCTTTGAGAAACCGGAGAACACCGGGAGGCGGAGAGGTATTCCTGGTAGTGAGGGAGGAGGGGCGTAATCAGTTTCACAGGGGGATGGGAGACGTGCTATGTCGAACGCATTTCGCCGAGGTTTTACGCTCGTTGATCGGCACTATTACGGCATTCTTGGGCCGAAGGGAACGAACACGTATGCCAATACACCCTACAAGTGTACGGACGAGGCGAAGGCCTATGGCGACAACTGCAACCAGGGCACGTCAGGGTTCCCGCGGGCGTTAGGTTGGCCGAGATTACCGACGGTACTTCGAACAGCTACTTGCTCGGCGAGTGTTCGTGGCAAGGCTTGACACGGTATCGGAGTTGGATGCAGGGATACTATACGGAAAGCGATGATGGACACGCGATCTATGGCTCGAAGAACGTAAGGCTTTCCATCAATTCGAACTCGAACAGTGCGTTGTTTAACGACGTGCCGTTCGGCAGCCAGCACCCAGGGGGCTGCCAGTTTGCGATGACCGACGGTTCGGTGCGGTTTGTCCCCGAAACGATTGAGATGAGGGTCTACCTGGCGATTGCGAGCCGCGATGGAGGGGAGGCGATTACCAGCGAGTGATCCTCGGAGCGTAGAATCAGAGGTTTTGTGGTTGGTTTGTGAAAGGACATGATGCTCAAGCGAGTTGGCACACAGCAGAGTCTGGATGCCATGTTCCGGCAATTGGCCGCCAAGTATGCGGTCGAGGTGCCGGAATCGTGGCGATTGGAGGACGTGGCCCCTGCGGCTTCGGAAGGGAGCCTGATGCTTGCGGCCGGTTGGATGCGGGTCGACACCGAGACGCCGGAAGGTTTCCTCCCACTGCTTCCCTGGCGGAGCGAGCGGCGGTTTGTGGAACTCAAGCGATTGGTCGATACCCGCACGCTCGAATCGGTGGTGATGTGCCGCTTCAGTTGCCTTTCGACCGGCACGCCGATGGGGCTCAAGGCGATTCTCTACCGGGAGTTCGACCTCATCGAATGGCTCACTGGCTCACCGATCGTTTCGGTCTGTGCGAGCATGAGCGCCGGGCGGTTCGCCAACGTCCTGGTTCGGTTGGAAAACGGCGTGGTGGGAAGTGTCGAGGTGGGAACGACGCTGCCAGCAGAGGCGAAACCGGCACTGCTCGATCGGCATGAACTGATCGCCCGGCGCGGCGTGGCCTCCGACCGCGTGGTCGATACCCAGGTGCCCCAGAGTTCGGTGTATACCTTCACCGAGAGGGGATTGGAGCAATACACCGACACCGACGCCGAACTGTACGGCTTGGAGGGCGACGAGGTGAATCTGGTCCGTGCGGCCTATGAATTGGCCACACGCCCGGAATTGGCCGAGGGACTCCGGTCTCAGCACCTGCGGCTGGTGGGACTGGTCCAACTGGCCTTCGAGTCGGAACGCACACGGCAGCGTCTGGCCGTGAAAGGAGGCTGCTCATGCAACCGGTGAAGATCGCCATGCTTTCGTTGACCCACGGCCACACGCGGAAGTACTACCAGACGCTCCGCGATTCACCCAAGCTGGATTGGGTGGCCGCCTGCGCGGAGAACCAAACGGTCAAGGAGCGATTCGATCGCAGTGTGTCGGGCGTGCCCTGCTATATGAACGAAGAGGAGATGTTCGACAAGCACCCCGACATCGAGGCGGTCGTGCTGGCCTCGGCCAACAGCGAACACCTTCGTCAGATCCGCATGTGTGCCGAACGAGGGATTCACATCCTCTCGATGAAGATTCCCACGTTCGACATGGCCGAGTATGACGAAATGATCGACTTGGTCGAACGGGCAGGGCTGGTCTGTCAGGTCGAGTTGGAAATGCACTATAACCCCGTGGTGCATCGCATTAAGGAACTGGTCGGCGCCGGCGCGATCGGACGGATTCAGGCCTTTCAGGCAACGAATATCACGCTCTCGCCCGTCTGGGCGTTTCCCTGGCAGGGCGTGCCGGAGCTGAGCTACGGACGTCGTGTTCCGTTGAGCCCAACGGATGCGCGGTTCCGCGGCGGGGCTCTTTGCGATCACCCGCACATCTTCGATCTGATCCGCTGGCTCACCGGCAGTGACTTCGCGTATGTTCATGCCGAGGTAGCCCCCAACATCCGCACGGATCTGGAGGTAGAGGATGTGCTCCTGGTGACGGGCAAGATGACCGATGGCACCTCCTTCCTCTTGGACCCCTCCTGGTCACGTCTAGAGGAACGGCTCGCCGAACCCGGGCCGGGCTGGGAGGTGTTTCCCAAGCGGATGGAAGTGAACCTGACGATCAGCGGAGAGAAGGGCGTGTTGGCCGCCGACTGTTTTGGACCCAACGTCTACCACAACGGCGCGCCGAACGATCGCTACACCGTGCAGTACACCTATTTCGACGAGTGGATCGGACTGGTCGACGAGTTCGTCGATTGTATCCGGAATCATGAGACGCCGAAGATCAACCTTCGCTGGCACCGTCGCTCGATCGAGGCGATGAATGCCTGCTACGAGAGTGTGGCCACAGGACAACCGGTGACCTTGTGAGAGCCGAACCAAGAATGTCTTCGTGGCCAACGCTGGTTTCGTGAGGCTACATATGTCGAATGCTAGCGACAAGGAAATCCGGCTGCCTGGGGTGTGTGCGGTGACCAAGCTGTTGAACGGCCGGAAGATTGGCAACGACGTGTCGGTAATCCGGCAGACGCTCGCGGCCCAGACGACGAAGACTTACCAAGTGATTCCCCGTGAACATTGAGGAAGTTTGTACCATGTTCAAGAACCGCTGGACTTTGGCGTCCTTGATCGGATTGCAATGCCTCATCGCCTGTGTCGCAGGCCCCGTGCCGACGGCTGACGCGGCCGATGGGGGGCCGGCCCAGCCGACGATCATTCCGCAGCCCGAGAAGATGGAGGTTGGCGAAGGAACGTTCACCTTCGGCCCGAAGACGGCAATCATCGTCGATGCCGGCACACGCGGCGTGGGCGAGTATCTGGCCAGGTTGCTCAAACGGCCCACCGGCTTCGCCCTGGAAGTACGCCACTTGGCTTCAGCCGATCAGCAAGCCGGCACGGTGGTACTTCGCATGGTTTCCGACAAGCCCCAACTCGGCCCGGAGGGGTACGTGCTGACGATCGAAAAGGATCGCGTCTTGGTCGAGGCGGCGGCCAAGGCAGGCGTGTTTTACGGCATCCAGACACTCCGCCAACTCCTGCCGGCGGCCGTCGAGAGCGAATGCCTGACAACGGGCGTCGTTTGGAGCGTGCCGTGCGTCAAGATCGAGGACCGCCCACGTTATCGCTGGCGCGGGGTGATGCTCAACCCGGGCTTCAACTTCCTTGCGAAAGACTTCGTCAAACGGCACCTCGATGCGATGGCTTGCTACAAGTTGAACCGGCTGCACTTGCATCTGGCCGACGCCGGCTGGGCACTGGAGATCAAGAAGTATCCCAAGCTGACCGACCTGGCCAATCGCCGGCCCGTCACCGAGCGTTGGCGCAAGACCTACGGCAAGTGTACGCATGGTTTCTACACGCAGGACGAGATGCGCGAGCTGATCCATTACGCAGCCCAGCGTCACATCACGATCGTTCCCGAAATCGAGGTCCCCGGCCACGCGACCGGCGCGATGGCCTGCTACCCGGAACTGGCCTGTCCCACCTGGCCGAAGACAATCGAGAATCCCACGACCTACATGTCGTTTCCCTGTGTGTTCTGTGCGGGCAACGAGAAGGCGTTTGCGTTTCTCGAAGACGTGTTCACGGAGGTCATCGAACTGTTTCCCTCGCCGTGGGTACATATCGGGGCGGACGAGGTTCGCAAGGACCATTGGAGTAAATGCCCCTTATGCCAGAAACGGATGAAGGAGGAAGGGCTCAAGAACGTTGACGAGTTGCAAAGCTACTTCGTCAAACGCGTGGCAGAGTTCATCCAAGGCAAGGGGCGGCAGGTCATCGGTTGGACGGAGATCGTCGAGGGGGGGGTGCCGCCAGGCGTGGTGGTCCAGTCGTGGCTCGATCCGAAGGTCGCGGTGATGGCGGCCAACGCAGGGCATGACGTGATCATGTCGACCAACGGCGACTGCTATCTGAACTATGTGAAGCTGTCGCTGGAGAAATGCTATGCGTTCGAGCCGACGCCCGCCGGGTTGTCGCCAGAGGCCGCACAACGAATCCTGGGCGTGGAGCCATGCCTGTGGGGTTTTCCGCAGCACCGAACTGACGAACTGGTCTTTCCCCGCTTGTGTGCCTTTGCCGAAGTCGGCTGGTCGCCCAAGGATACACGCGACTGGGGCGATTTTATAAAACGACTGAAGCCGCACGGGCGCAGGCTGGACGAAATCGGCATCAACTACTATCGCGACCCGGCGGTCTGGGGTAAGTAAAGGAGAAGCCGTGAAGACGTCAAAACGCATTGTGCTGGTTCTCGTGGTCCTTTGGCTGGTTGTCTGGGCTTCCTCGGCCGAGGCAACCATGATCGACATTCGCGTGGATTTCAATGACGTCGTGGCGGCGCCGGCCAGATGGAATCTGATCGCCGATCCGGCCGACACCACCACGACCCATCACCTGACGGATTATTTCACCGGCCTCGACACGGAGGTGACGCTGAGGATCGCGAACAGTTTTCTCAAGAGCGGCCAGAATGCGGGGACAATCGACTGGACGAACGCGGCTGCTCCCTGGGTGGTGAACAGCGTCTTATCGGACTATGCCGTCTTGTACGGCTCGGACCTTGTCGATCAGATCACGCTCGGGGGACTCGATCCGTCGAAGGCCTACCGGCTCGAACTGCTCAGCGTCCGGAACGTGGGTACGGTGAATAACCGTTATACGGTGAACGGGGAGTTTGGTCTGATCGTCGACGGCGGCGGCAGCACCGAGGCCTGGAATGCTCTGACCAACGGTTATCTGGCAAAAGACTTCATGCTCTGGGAGCGTGTCTTTCCGACGGACAGTGGCCAGATCCTCATCGATGTGAGCACCACAGGCAACTATGCATTCTTCAATGGTTTCCGGCTCTCTGAGGTTGTGCCCGAGCCGGCCACGGTTCGATTGTTCGGCACCGGACTGATGGGGGCCGTGGGGCTCTGGTGGCGAAAGCGGCAGTGAGACACGCATTTCTCACGATAGGTTCGTACGTCTGTCTTCGGCCGCGAACAGGGCACAGTATCGCCTGAGGCGTGGTGAACTGTGTCTTTTTCCGTTCTGATGGGGGCAGATTGTGGTGCAAAAGGTCGTGGGCAAGGCGACCTCTCGGGAGACTCGGCCCCCCCAGCGATGCGGGGGCTGATTGGTGCAAGCCGCAGGAAACGTCGTCACCGTTCAAGCAATCGTGGATTTCTGTCGACCTGATTGGGAAAACAGGTGAATCGCACGGTATCTGTTGAAGAACATGTTGAGGGCATCGGGAAACCCACGGAGATTGACGGGGGGGGACACCGATGCTAATATCAGAAGACATTGGTGGGGCTTTCAATCGTGGCTTTCGTGGTGAGGACTGTCCGTCGGGTGCGGACTGGACGCCCGGGGCGGTCGTCGCCGAGGAGGATTTGGCTGCGGTTGAAAGGGATCGGTGAGCCGATCCACTCCACCTTCCAGTCCCAGGGCATTCGCTTGCAGATGTAATGGGTCGCTACGTTCTGCGGAGTCTCAAGCGTGCGCCGCTGGCTGAACGCACCAGCGTCGGTGTGCAGTCTTCTGCCACCCTAACGACTGTGAAACGAGGGACGTCGATGGAATCATCCCGCGCGTTCAATCATCGGTGTTGATCGCTTGATGCCCACCGAGGCCGGCGGCCGGCGTGTTTGGGTGCGTCGGTCGTGGACCGGGCTTCGGTATGCAATCTCCCCCATCATTGCCTGCCTATTGCGTAGCGTTTGCACGAATGTCCATCGAGCCTTCTGCCTTTAATCCGTCTGACGGAATGTCGGATGATACGCCCTCGCTGGGGACCGCGTCGAGCGTGGCCTCGATGCTGGGCGAAGTCCGCCGCACGTCGGATGCGGCGCGGGAGGCGACCGCCCGGCTCCACGGCGAGGCTCCCCCGCACCATGCTGATCCGAATTGGGAACCGTTGGATCTGGAGCCGAGCGAGGTGATCGCTCAAATCAAGCGGGTCTTTTCCCCTTTGGAACGGGAGCTGGTCGGCTACGGCCCGCTGTTGATTCAGGCCATCCTGGCCCTGCTCACTCGGGAGAATCTCCTGGTGTTCAGTCCGGCGGGAACCGCCAAGACGCTGTTCGCCAATTCGCTGTTCAACCGAATCAGCGGTGCGCGGGTATTCGACACGCAGATGTCCAAAGGCACCTTGGCCGAGGAACTTTTCGGGTCGGTCGACATCGAGCAGATGAAGCGGGGCCGCGTGCTGCACACGACCCACAACACGCTGGTCGACGCCGACTTGGCGTTTGTCGACGAGTTCTTCGATGCCAACGACATGGTGCTCCGCGCGCTGTTGGGTATTTTCAACGAACGGGTTTTCAAGAAAGGCTCGCAACTGGAACGGGCCCGGCTCCATACGGGAATCGCCGCGGCCAACTACCTCCGCGCCACCGAGGTGACCGAGGCCGTGCTCGACCGGTTCTTGTTCCGCGCCTACGTGGCGCCGGACTACAGCCCCTTCACACTGTTGGCGATCGACCAGGCCTTCAACCGGCACTACGGACGCTCGACCACGGTGGCCGTCGAGGAACAGATCCCGCTGGGGCATTTGACGTTCCTGGCCGACATCGTTCGTGGACATATTCCTGATTGCCAAATCCGCGTGCCGCCGCATGTGCTGTTCTTGAAGAACGTGCTGCTCAACCGCTATCGGGAACTGGCCAGCCAAGCCGCGGAGAACGCCAAGAAGAAACCGCTCTATCTGAGCCCGCGCACCTATGCCAAGTCGCGGCTCGTGCTCAATGCGGCGGCCTTGCTCCGTGGACGGATGGAGGTAAACGCCGAGGATCTGGCCCAACTGAAGTATGCGATGACCGTGATCGGCGGGCCGGAAGAGCAGGCCCAGGCTTTTGACAAGGCCCTGACCGAGACGCTCTTGCGCGTGCGTGGGAACGATCTGGAGCACATCGACAATCTGACGGACGCCCACGAGTTGGCCGAGCAGGTAATGGCCCGGCTTCGCAACGGTGAGGCGATCAAATGCACCAGTTTCCTCCAGCGCGTGCTCCGCTTCTTCGGCCTGATGAGCGACGGCGAGATCACGTTCGACCACATTCGGCGGTATGTCGAAAGCATCCAGCCTGCCGACGAACAGGTGAAGCAACTCAAGTTGGGGCTCGTCAAGCGGCTCCAGGAGTTGATTCGGCGGGTCGATCAAGCGGACAGCGGGCTGTTGAGCTGAAGCGAGTCGCCGGAAATGAATGCCGCCCTTCAGACCCTGTCGGCCAAGCCAAACGACCGGGGTGTTGCAGCGTCCCGGCGGCCGTGGCAGATGCCTGATATCGTCCAGTACGTGGCCGAGTTCGGCCTGAGCCTCGGCGGGCTTCAGCCTGAGCAAGTGGCCATGTTCGTAGCCGCGCGGAATCTTGCTCCGGTGATTGAAGGCCTGGAAGTGCCCATCGCCACGGAGACGAACGAGGCGGGCGAGACGAACCTCGTGGAACGGGACACGAACGAGGTCGTCGAGCAGACGGCCTACCGTCGTTTCTACGTCGACTCGCGTCTGCCGGCCGACGAGATGGACGTGAGCACGATCCGCAGCGTCGAGGATCTGCCGCGGATCTTTCCCACGCAATGGCTGCTCGAAGAGGCCCAGCCCGATCTGTTCTATGCGAAGCTGGCCGGCCAGGAGCTGCTCGTGCCCGAGTGGCAGCGACCCACGCAGGACGCGCGGGAATCGTCCCAGGAGGTCTGGGAGCGGGAACTCCTCGAAGCCCAAGCCAATCCGCAGTCGGCCAAACAACATGCCTATGTGCTCCTGGACACCTCGCGAAGCATGAAGGATCGCGACCGCCGCGGGACCGTGGCGCGGGGCCTCGTGCTGGCCTTTCTGCTCCAGGGGTACAGTCAGCGGGCCCGGCTCCATCTGCGCCCGTTTACGGCCCGGCTTGGCGAGCTTTCCTCGGGCACCGGCCGGGACGACCTGCGCACGATCGCCCAACGCGCCATCGGATTGCCCAACGCGGGCCAAACGCGGATTCAGACCGCCTTGGAACAGGCGGTCGACGACATTCGCCAGGCCGGGCCTTGCCGCCGGGCAAGCATCCTGCTGATTACCGACGGCATCTCGCGAATCACCACCAAACCGTTCGATGAAGAAAGACTGCATACGTTCCTCCTCGGCGATCTGCTCGAGAACACGAAGACCGCCGGAACGATCAACACGCTCCGGGAGTGGAGCACGACGTTCCACCGTCTCTGGACCAACCGATTTGCCGAGATCCTTGCCCCGTTGCTCGCTGATCTTGAAGCGACCGGCTGGCTGCTTCGGCGGATGGTGGATGGACTCGGCGACAACCCGACAGACGAACAGGTCGCCGAGCTTCGCCGGCTTCACGACAACCTTGCCGCACTGATCGCGGAGTTTCGTTCGACACTCCACGGAGCTTCTGTTCCGCCGGAAGTTCACGACCTGGAAAAACTGCTTGGCGCAGTCAAGCAGCGTGTCCCTCGCGTCACCGAACCGGCGCCTGCCGAGCCCAACGCCGCGGAAGGACACTCGTTGAGCTTTGAACTCTTCGCTCCAAGCAGCCTGGGGAATCTTCTCCACAGCGACGCCTTCTGGGCGTTCGTCAAGCGGTTGCTCCAGCGAGCCTGGCAACGCATTCGGCGAACGCTTCGCCGCTGGTTGCGCATCGAGTCCTGAGGCCGATCGTATTGTCGGGATCCGCGCGTCTTCCGGGGGCGAATCACGACCACACGCGAGCACGAAATCGACATAGGTAAGCCCTCGCGGGCTGTCCCTGTCACACCACCGTGCGTA
>CAZLDQ010000154.1:0-6514 GCA_964558295.1 uncultured Planctomycetaceae bacterium
TACGCACGGTGGTGTGACAGGGACAGCCCGCGAGGGCTTACCTATGTCGATTCCCGATGTCCTCAAGATCAGACTTATGGATGGCTGCTTTACAATGGGGGCAGACAGCCGAGTTGCGACCAAGCGTCCCAGCAACATCTTCGTCAGCCGGTTCTCTAACCAAGCGGTGTGTTACGGTGAGAGCACCATCTCTATCTCCAATTTCCAGCACCTTCGCCGTTCCATCCTGTGCAAAGATCAGCTTCGTCTGAAGCAAAGGAAGCTCGATACCGCATATTGGGTTAGGGCATTTCAGCGTTCGTGCCCACAAGAACGCGACTGGAACACCTTGGCCCTTTCCGGGATCGTAGAACCTGCCGACCTCTTGGCGTGCCTTCTCCAAAACCCAGTGCCCCCAATACTTCACATCCGCCGCCAGTGGATTCTTCCGGTACTCGGCCTCGGTGATCTCAACATCGGGGATGATCTCGTCCTCGGCGGCAGTAACCGGAGATTCATGCGACTCGTGGGAATCGAACAGTGGACGGCCTTCGCCTTTCGCTTTCTTCTTCGCCCGATTGTGGGCCACGAGCCGCTTGATGTAGTCGGGCACGGGCCGGCTGTCGGGCTGGCCGTACTTCTGCGGATAGACCAGCGTGCAAAGCTCGATCAGGTGGGCCACCGGGTTGATGTCGATGGCATGGGCCTCGCAGCCGAGCCGCAGCGCCTCCAACGGAATCGCCCCGCCGCCGGCAAACGGGTCCAAAACCTTCGGCGCATCGCCCTCGGCGTCCGGGTGCAAGAACTTGTGGGCGGCGGCAATCAGTTTCCTCGCCGGTTCGATGTACTCCGGGTTGTTCGAGTTCTCCCAGCGGACCAGATGCTTGATGAACTCCAGACAGCGGTTCCGAGGCGTATCCTCAGTGAGGGACGAGGGGCGAGGGGCGGGGGACGAGGGAACGTCGGCAGATGGTCTCGGGCGGAATTGCTCGGACTTGAGGAGTTCCATGACCAGTTGCCGAAAGCTCTCCGGGCATTCGGGATCGCCGGGATCGGGAATGAGCGATGCGAAGACCGCTGCGCGGCACGCCGCCAACGGCCGGCGCGCCCACCAGATATGGAGCGTCGAGATATGCCCATGCCGGATCGACTTCTCCCGCGCCGACTGCTCGGAGACTTCCTTCAACGGCAAAGCAACTTCAATGAGGCGTTTGAGCATGATCGGGATAATAGCGGTTTCCGTAAGTTTTTGTGAGGATGCGAGTTGCCACAATTGGGCGATCTGTTTTCCAATGGCCTTGGATAATTACCAGCCGGCGCACGCCCAAGGGGACGCAATCGCCAGCCATAAGTCCCATAAAATCAACGGGTTGTACTCCCTTCATACCTGTCATGGCTCTCCAGAAGATAGACCGTTGCTTTTCCGTTTGCGTTCATGCCAGACATGCTGCAACAACTGTTCATAGACATCCATCACGAGATTGATTTCGAGCGCGAGGTTTCCAGCGATGCTTTGGACCAACTCGACTGCCCCACTCGCCGTCACCATGACGGAATACTCATACCCATCGTAAGTCCACGGGATTGTAACGTTCGACATGGTTGCCACCTTCTTGAGGTTCTTGAAGAACGTATCATCCTGGATTTGATTACCCGACAGGCCAGCGGCTTGTACCCGTGAGGATACACCCCGAAACCACGCGCCGATACATTCACTACGTCTTCGCATCACTTCGGCGAAATCGACCTCCATTTCGATCAACTCGATTCCACATGATTTCTTCCGAAGATGTGACAAGACGCCACGACAAGCCCGCTTCGGAGCATTGAACAGGATTAGGTTGCGGCTTGTATCGAGGTAGGCAGGAAAGTCAATGGGTTCGAGGTACTCGACAAAATCAAACCGCTGACGCTTGCCATCAATCGCCTTTCGGATGAAGCCTTGAGTACGGTGTTTGATCTCGCTGGTGATACGAAACAGCGACATCGACGCATTTCCATCGCTCGGTTGACGAGTGATGGTAGTCTGAATCTCTTCTTTCTCGCCAAAGAAGGTTGTCTGCACTTCGTTGGTGATGCTTGCGCCTGGTGCCAAGCTGGCGAATTGCTTCACAACATAGAACTGGTACGGCCTCACTGCGCACCTCCTCTGGGCAAAGCGCGTAGCGCGAGAACCTGCATGAGTGCCTCGAACATCTCACTGAGGCTGGTCCCCTCGACATTGATATGGTCTGTGCCTGCCTCAATCCGACAGTCAGACCTCGCATCGAGCCGGAAAGCGACTTGAAAACTCTGGAGCAGCGAAGGGCAGAGTCGATTGACAAAGAACCCGTAGTAAGGATTACTCCGGCCTTCTGGGAAACTCACTCGCACTCCGCAGCGAGTCATCGTCGGTTTAACCACCTGCTGGATATTCTCGGCAAGCAGTGCCAAACGCTGCCGATACTCATCATACATGTGAGTCGGGACGAGGAGCTTTTGGTCGAAGAAGACGCATAGCGAATTGTCATTCAAACGGAACCGAACGACGAACAGGTTATCGAGACTCGCGGCGAGCGTTGTCGGCGTCCTCTCCTTCTGAACAGCATGTCCGTGCCGCCCTTCACATAGCATGTCCCACACCTGTACAAGTGGCAGTTCATTGGCCAGTTGCGCTTGATCGAGTTGAAAGTCGAACTGCGGTTGCCAATAGGTGTGGGTTCGGGCGATCCTCAAGAGAAGACGCTGAACGAACAGGTGGAAAGCGGCGTTTCGCTGGTATAAGAGGCTAAGACTGGCTGTGTAGAGACCGAATGCAACAGAAAACAGCGTGATGACGCCCGTATAATCGTCACTGTATTGTTTGATGGTGGTGTTAAGGGCAAGGCCCATCCAGAACAGCAGACAGATGATTAGGATATGTCCCCCAATTATCCAGAAGACCTTCATGCCTCGTCCTCCGCTGCTTGCTGCCAATCCTTCTGGCCGACCATGTAGCGCACGACGCTGACCTCTTCCTTGGGATTCAGCTTGGACGCTGGGTCTTGGATCAAATGGAGTTCGGGCTGCGTCTTGCAGTTGACCACCACGTAGAGCCAGTAGTCGCGGCCGAACCGCTGGGCCTTGATCCATTCGTTGGGCGTCAGTGCCACGCCGCCGACGCCGGCGCGGCCTTTGACCTCGATGTATCGGGCGACCTGGCCGTCGCAGAGCGACGTGATGTCCCAGCCGCAGTTCTCCTCCTCGACCGACACCGGCTTGCGGCCCTGGCTGGTTTCGTACTTTTTGACCGTCTCGATGGCGATGGCTTCTACGTCCGGGTCGCTTTCCATGCCTTCGACCGAGGCCACGACCTCGCGTGGAGACGGCAGGATCACCGCCACGCCCAAGATTTCTGGCGGCTTCTCCGACAGGTGCCTCTCCTGCTCAATCTCGGCCAGCCGATCCTTGAGTCGCTGGGAAAGCTCGGCACGACGGGCTTCCTCCTTGGCCCGGTTGCCCTGGATGTTCAGCCGCGCCGGATCGTCGTCCATGCGCATCTGCCGCAACTGATTGTCGTACTTGGCAATCTTCTTGTTGGACTGGCTGATGAGGAACTGGAGCGACTTGCGGACGTATTTCTCCTTGATGCCCAATTCCCTGGTTCGGCGGTCTTTGATCTCGCCGAAGTATTCGGGCGTAACCTCGTCGAGCGACCAGTCGATCACGCGGTCCTGGTCCGTGGCCGCTTGGCGAATCGGCTGGGCCACTTCCTGGCCGGATTCTGGCGGCTTGAGGTCGAGCAAGGCATACGGCTGACTCTTGCGGAACCGCTGGGCCGACAAATGGAGGGCAAACAGGCGTTCGCCGACCATCTGGCCACGGCCGTCTTCGACGCCGCATTTCAAGAGCCATAGAATGGTTGGCTCCGTGGCGTCGGCGTTGAAGAAGCACGCCCCTTGTCGCAGCGAGGAACCGTAGTCGGTCAGCACTCGTTCCACGATGCCCTCGAACAACGGGTGGCCGGGACCGACGAATTCCAGGTTGGAGTAGCCGACGATTTGTTCCTTGTCGAAGGTGATCTGCGGATAGCTACTGCCGATCTTGCCGCAACGGCGTTCGATGCGATCGGGCAGCTTTCGCAGATCGGGCGGAACGCGGCCGATAGACCAGATGCCCTTGCGATCTTTGACGGGCGTGATCGTGCCGCCGAACGAGCGGTATGCCTCGACGAAGAACTTCTCGATGTATTCCGGCATGAGCCGGTGACATTTGCTCTGCTCTTGGTCGGCCAGCAGCTTACTCATGTCGATATAGCGGGAACCGAGCGACTGATCCTGCATGTCGGCGCGGATGCGGGCGACCTGCTTCTCGTCCGTCGAGAGTTCGATCTCGGCGAGAATCTCGGCCATCGTTCTGCGCCGGGTGAGCCAGTCCTTCATCAGGGAATCGAGCTTTGGGGCGGGGACGATCTCGCCAATCACGTCGTACACGCGGTCGCTGCCCAACGCCCGGCGCATGTCATCCAGCTTTCTGAGCAGGCAGTGCATGACCTCGCCCTCGCGGGTGTTCTCGGCCACGAGGTTGAAGATCATGGCTTCCTGCTGCTGCTTGTAGCGGTGGATGCGGCCCATCCGTTGTTCGAGACGGTTCGGGTTCCACGGGATGTCGTAGTTGACCATGAGCGAGCAGAACTGGAGGTTGATGCCCTCGCCCGCCGCTTCGGTGGCCACCATGACCGAAGGGCACCGCTCGAAGAACTCGCGTTCGGCAGCGATGCGTTTCTCCAACGCCATGCCGCCGTGGATCGTGCAGCAGTGGAACCCGAGATTGGTGAGTTTGCCGACCAGGAAGTCGAGGGTGTCTTTGTGCTCGGTGAAAACCAAAAGCCGCTCGGCACGACCGGAGAGGTGCTCGGAAATCACGTTGCGAAGCTCCTCGAACTTGGTTTCCGACACGTTCTTCTCGGTCTGCTTGGCCTGGCGAACCAGCCGATCCAACTCCTCGATTTCGGCCTCCAATTCGGCCATGTTCTCGGCCATTGTGAGCCGCTCGACCAGTTCGTCCTCAAACTGCCAACGGTCGGACTCGGCAAGATCGTCGAGGTCGTCGGGGATTTCGCCGTATTCCTGTTTGAGCTTGCCCAGCTTGCGGAGGTCTTTGAGCCTTTTGAGGCGGCGTTCCAACGACAGGCGGATTGCCGCAACGCTCGACGCCAACCGGCGCTGGAGGACAGTCAGCGCGAGACCGACGTTGCGATTCTCGGCCGCCATTGCCCGCTGAAAGTTGTTCTGCACGTACTCGGTGACGGCATCGTAGAGGGCCAATTCTTCCGGGCCGAGCCGGTAGGGCAGCGTCATAACGTGCCGGGGCGGGAAGCACGGCGAGCCGTCGAACTTCTTCATGTCCTCCTTGAGCCGGCGGATCATAATGCGGTTCTCGTTTTGCGCCGTCGCCTCGGCCAGGATGTTGCCGGTGACGTAGAGGTCGCGGTCGAGCAGTTGCAGCAGCAAAGAGAAGTTGTCGGGATCGCCCTTGTGCGGCGTGGCCGTCAGGAAGAGGAAGTGGTCGGTATGTTCGCGGAGGAATTCGCCCAGCAAGTATCGTTGGGTTTTGTCGATCTTGTTGCCGTACTTGTAGGCGGCCATTTTGTGGGCTTCGTCCACGATGACCAAATCCCAATGCACATCGCGCAGCAGATTAAGGATGTCGTCCTGTCGAGCCAGAAAGTCGATCGACGTGATGCACTGTGGGTTGTCTTCCCAGACATTGCGACCGTAAGCGGCGCTGACCGTGGCGCGGTTGACAACGGTGAAGCTCTCGCCGAACTTGTCGTGCAATTCCCGCCGCCACTGATCGGTGAGGTTTGCCGGCGTGACGATGAGGATGCGCTCGACTAGCGTGCGGAACTTGAGTTCCTTGATCGTCAGCCCACCCATAATGGTCTTGCCGGCCCCAGGGTCATCGGCGATCAGGAACCGGATGCGGGGCTGGGTGAGCAGACGGCCGTATACGGCATCCATTTGATGAGGCAGCGGATCGACCTGCGAAACTGAAACGGCGAAATGCGGGTCGTACTGATAAGCCAATCGAATGCGATGAGCCTCGGCCGCCAGCCGAAAATGGGTGGGGGTGCCGTTGAGCGCCGCCAACTGGCCGGCCTGGGTAATCTTGATTGCGCCGTCGAACTCGTCCGCTTTCAGCAGCTTGTTCCAAAGTCGCTTGGTGTTTAGCCCGACCGCCTGCACTTCGATCCGATTCCCACGGGCCTTGATGGTTAGCACCCTGACCGGCTCGGTCCAGTGCGGCCCTTCGAGGATCGCACCCTCTGAAAGCTGGTTCAGGATGTCGTCCATACTCATTTCTACACCCCAAAGCAAGCGAGTGGCGATAGTTGTTGCCCTACTTCACGGATTCACCCCCTACCAGCAGGAGTATCTTTCGGTCTGCTGCGACCAAGATAAAAAACCATGTGAATGACCGTGAAAAACACCAATTTCCCATTCCCCCATGATAAGGATTTGTCATAGGCTTGGGATGGGGGGCGGGGGGGTGGGGGGGGGGGGGTGGGGGGGGG
>CAZLDQ010000154.1:6524-14099 GCA_964558295.1 uncultured Planctomycetaceae bacterium
TTAGACTCGGCTTGAATAAACGCCACGTCCGCCCCCCATCTCAGCATCCACTCAACAACTCACAAGGGAAAACAACTCTTTGAATTACGTGGTCAGCATTTGACGAACGACGAGGATATGGGTGGCCCAAAACTAACACTTGAAAGAGCCGGAATGGATTGCTAATGTATGCGTGAGTCGATAATGTGTTGAACTTGCCGCATGTTGATGGAGGCAAATAGCATTGTGATTTTGGTTGCTGAAGCCTCGGACGACTATTCGATACGGCCCGTGCGGCTATTCCGGCCTGCAAGGATCGTGCTGGCTAAAGGAAGCAACCGCACGGAAGACCATCGGCGATTGGCCAAGCGGATTTGCGCCGCTTACCCGGATGCGGAAATCGTTGAGGCACTGAGTACGCCGCACAATCGAGTTGATCTGGGAACGGCCGATCCACTGCAACTGCATGTGCGGGGAAAACGAACACTCGTTCTCGGCGAGCATCGCAGCGCTGTGCGGTTTAGCCAGGAGGGCGGCAACGCCTGTCCGAATTACTGGCACTTCTCGCCCTACGGCTTTTGCCCCTACGGCTGCCACTACTGCTACTTGGCCGGAACGCCCGGCGTCTGGTTCTCGCCAAGTGTGAAGATTTTTCTCAATCTAAAGGAAATCCTTGGGGAGGTAGACCGCACGGCACGCCAACTTGCCCAGCCCACAGCGTTCTATCTTGGAAAGCTCCAAGACGGACTCGCCCTGGACCCGTTGACCGGCTACACCCGCAGGATGATCCCGTTCTTCGCTCGGCACCCGTTTGCTCGCATGGTGATACTGACGAAGAGTGCCGATGTCGATAACCTATTGGACCTCAACCACGCGGGCAATACGATTCTTTCCTGGACCGTCAACGCGCCGGAAGTCGTGCGCGATTTCGAGCGTAACACGCCCGATGTCATGACTCGCATCGACGCCATGCAACGATGCGCCCAGGCGGGCTATCCCGTTCGAGCGGTGTTGATGCCGATTATTCCCGTGGCCGATTGGCCAACCGTCTACGGACGATTTATGACCACGCTGCTCGAATCGGCCCCGTTGTCGCGGATCACGCTCGGCTCGATCTGTTCTTACCCGCAAGCCCAACGACTAATGGAGCGGAAACTCGGCAAGAAGAACGCCATATCATCGCTGCTTGATCGCGGACCAGCCAAGTCAGCCGATGGACGGCTTCGTTTCAGTCGTTCCACACGCGAAGATGTTTACCGACACTTGATTGAGCGTATCCGGCGGGTCCGCCCCGATTTGGAGATTGGCCTGTGCTTGGAGGACGAAGCGATGTTCACGTCGCTTGGCTTGCAGGGGAGCATGGAGCGATGCAACTGCGTGCTGTGAAGACCCGGCAAGAAATGATCCTCGACCAGAATGGCCTTCAGGACATGCCGCGCCTACTCGATCCGGGATGGATTCCCGCCGCGTCTCAGACAAGGAGGTTTTGGGAGTATCTGCATCGCTGGCGTGTATCGTTGTTTAATCATTGGATTCGGGAGGATCGTGGCGATACGCCGCCGGCAGACGTTGCCCGGCTGGTCGATCATTTCTTGGGGACATATCTCCTTCTATGTTACGTCAGACGATGGCAAGATGCGGGCGTCCCGATGCTCCGAGAGTGTTGTGCTGGCTCTCACGTAGCAACCTCACAAAACCTCGCTACGGCAATCCAAGCGTCCTTCCCTTGTCCAATTCTTCAGTCAGTATTCGATCCCGCGTGGGTTCCCGTAGACGCCTTCATGCCCATTGCTGTTTTCGCGTCGGGCTGGGAGAAGCGTATCGCAGACGCACTTTGGTTGGTGTTCCGCGATCATCCACTCCCACTTTCGTTGTTTGGGGACTTTCATCAGCTTTGTGTCGCCAACCCTCTGGGCAGCGACACTTCCCGCCGCTACGAAAGGGGTATTCATTACACGCCGGCCCCGGTCGTTGACTATCTCGTCAACACCGTCTTGGACCGAGCATTCACGGGGCGCTCGATTGATGAAATCAAGGGGCTGCGGATTCTCGATCCGTCCTGTGGTTGTGGTGCGTTTCTGATCGCGGCATTGCGGTACGTGCTTCGGAGGCTGGACGATCATATCGGCGAGGCAAACGATTCGAGGAATTCCTGGCTCCAGGAGCGTTTCGACGTGCTGGGCGGAATGTTCCTTGGAATCGACATTGACGAGCAGGCCATAGCTTGGACGAACAGACTTCTGCTGCTTGCCGTGTGGGAGGCGTCGTTTGTCAGCCTTCAACAAGTTCCGCAGCAATACGCCCCGGCTCCGCCAGACTTGCGAAAGAACATTATTTGCCGGAGCTTCCTGGACGTAGAGCCAGATTCGACGCACGGTCACGTCGATACGATCATCGGCGGCCCACCGTTTGTCCGCCTTCGTGAGTTGTACAGAAGCCAGCAAGCACAGATGTCAACCTATCGAAGGCAGTTTCGGTCGGCGCGGCACGGGCAGTTCGATCTTTACATGCTGTTCATTGAGAAGGCTTTGAACGTCCTTGTGGATGGTGGATGCCTCGGTTTCAGCGTCTCGAATTCCTTCATTCGCACGCTGGGCGGTGACAGAATACGCCGAATCATTGCGCAACAAAGTCGGGTTGTTGAGATCGTCGAATTCGAGGACAAAGAGGTATACCCTGAGGCAGTCACTCAGATCGCCATCTTGTCGCTGACAAAGAAAGCCGATCTCGACCGATCCCGCCACGTTCTCGTCAAAGGTATTGGCGACATACGGTCAAAGCTCAACAAAGTGTTTCGTGGCGACATGACCTCGACTCCCAATATCGAGGCGTGCGACATGCCAAGCCACGCCTTTGACTGGCCAGATTGGCATCTGCTCGCCCCCGAAGATGCCGCGTGGCTGGCGCATGTCCGCTTCGTCGGCCGACCCCTTGAGCAGCTTCTCGTGGGAATTGGCCAGGGACTCAGTACGGGCGCAGACGATGTATTTCTAATGCGGGAGGTGGGGCGAACCTTCAAGCGAGTGGTCTTTGCCCGATCACGGGTCGATGGCAAGACCTATCGGCTAGAAGGAGACGTGACTCGCACGATCATCCGGGGACGGCACATCAAAGGCTATCGGATTCCCGAGTCGCGTGATTTGTGCATCTTCACGTATAATTCGGCAGGTCACATGCTGCCGGAAGACGACTTGAAAGCAAACTTCCCGCACGCTTATCAATACTTGACGCGCTGCCGCCCGCGCCTTGCTGCGCGCCCAGCAAAGGGCGGAATGCCCTGGTATGCGACATCGCAAACGGTCTCCGGCCTCTCCCAATGCAGGCTCATCAGCAGCAAAATATCCTCCCCGCTGGGTTTCACTCTCATCGACAATCCGACTACGATTTGCCACAACAGCGTTGTGATGATCGTGCCGGAGGTCTCCAAGATCGACCCCTACTGCCTTCTGGGCATTCTCAACAGCAGCATTTTCTGGCGATTCATCCGCTACACAACCCCATACATGGGGTGTGGTCGTCAGGTCCTTCGGTTGTCGGATATTCGACAATTTCCAATCCCTTGGCCGATAACCGGAGAGCGGAGGAAAACGTGTGAGATAATAGGAAACCTTGCCCGGCAGGCGACACAGGGAAACGATGTGCCGGCTGTGCAGAAGCAAATTGACGCATTGGTGAATTGCCTGTTTGAGTCAGAAAGTTGAGGAGACCTGCACAAGTACCCTAGAATCAGAGGAAAGGCGGGATCGGCCAGCCTTGACTACCCGGCGGCCAACCGTTCTAATTTTAGGGTGGGGTGCCTTGGACGAAGGCAAGAATCAAGCGTCGGATGGCCGATTCGATGGACGCGGCGTTTCGCCAGAAAAGTTCTATTGGCGTCCAGTCGCCCCGACTGACAAGACTGGACAAAAGAGAATCCGGTCGTAAGTACATGATGCCGTAGGAGAAAGGGCACTCAACCCGAGTGCTCTTTTCTTTGCGCCCGAAGTGTAAATCGATCCTTGCTATGTTCCGAGAGAGGATCTCCCGGAGTCTCGTTGGCTTGGCCTGCTGGAAGCTGTCGGCCAATTTCCACAGCCTGTCCGCCGTTGCTTTGGCTGCCATCTCCACGTCATCCGGCCGCTGCTGTTCTAGCTCGGCTAGCTCACCCGAAAGTCTACCCCTCTCGCGACGGATGCAAGCCAACTCTCTGGCCAACAGGTCGGCCACGTCGTCCGGTGCCCGTAGCAGTCGCCGTGTTCCGTGCTCGATCTCTTTGTCTAGCTGGTCGATCCGGTTTTGGATTGCTGCCACTTGGGTGGGGTCGGTTGCGCGACGCGCCTCTAGTCGTTCACGGATGCGGACTGCCAGTTCATCCATGCCGCCGCCCCCGACGATGATCTGTTGGATGCGTCTGGTTAGGTAGTCCAGCAAGGGCTTCTGCTCGATGGAGTGATAGGAGCAGACCTGCTTGCCCTGCGTGTGGTACGCAGAGCAGACATACTTGTATTGCACGTATGTCTTTCCACCCTTCTTGCGGCTACGGCGAGCGCCGTACATCTTCGCCCCGCAATGGCCACAGAACAGAAGCCCCGTCAGGACGTAACAATCCTTGTTCGTCTTCTTGTGACTGCCGCTTGCAAAGCGTCTGGCCGTGGATTTCGCCTGAACACGTTCCCATGTCTTGCGGTCAACGAGTGCCTCATGAGCGTTGGCTTTGCCGATCCATTCCTCCTGAGGATTACGACGGACGGACGTATCCCCGTCACGCGCCTTGATGTCGCCCCCGGCAACGCGATGATACTTTCCCATGCGCCGCTTGGCCCAAAAAAAGTCCCCCATGTATGCTTCATTGTAGAGGATCTCCCAAACGGTCCCCACCCACCACGTCTTGCCACCCGGTCCAGGGACGCCACGCGCGTTCAGTTCGTCGCATAACTGGCGTAGGCCTATTGACTCGTTGGCGTAGGTGGTGAAAAGCCACTTGACCGTGGCTACCTTTTCTGGATCGTCTGAGGGGACTAGCGTAACGTGCCAGCTTCGTGGCTTGGCGAACTTCTCGCCGTTCCGCACTCGCTGGCGATGGTTGCCGTTCTCGTCAACTAGCATTCGATCATATCCGTAGGGGGCAGCCTGCCCGCACAAGTAGCCCTTCATGGCGTTGGTGATCTGGCCGCGTGCGGTATTGCGGGAGAGGTCAATCAAGAATTGGTGTTTGCCCTCTTGCTTTAGTCCATAGATCACCCGGCCGGTAAACGAGTTCCAATCAACCGGCCCATCAGTGACGGTCACCAGCCGAACGCCAGCGCGTCGCAGAGGGTGAATCCAATAGCCGGCCTCCATCGAGTCGAACCGGCCGAACCGATCCTGATCCCAGCAGAGGATCACCTCAAAGTCTTTGCCGTTGCACGCGGCCTTGTGGAGCGTTTGAAACGCGGCCCGCTTCTCGGTAGCGTCACCGCTAATGGCATCATCCTCAAACCATCGGAGGATGTGGTAGCCGTGTCGTTCGGCATACCGTTCAATCTCCCGGCGTTGATCGGCAAGGGACATCTCTTGCTTCTCGGTCGAACGCCGGATGTACGCCACAGCAGGTATGGCGTTGGGGGGCTTTACCATTGATACTCCTTTCAAGTAAGGCCCTTCGGCTCCTGAACAAATTCTGGAGCCGAATGGCGGGTAAGCGCTCGGGGGGAAATCCCCCGCAAGCGGTCAATCAAACTTAGAACCTTCTACTGGCGTAACCTGCATTCCGCCATCGTCGTCTTTGCTCACTTGGAACCATTGGACCGGCTTGTATTGCTTATCGTATGTCCCGAGTTCCATATCCGCAGTCAACTCAGAGCAGAGACGAGCAGCGACTTCAACGTCTTGTATAGCAGTCTGAGTAATCGCCTCTCTGTACTCTCCGTGGGTGTCATCCCAGGCTCCACTGGCTATCGCATTCATCAGGCCACTCCGTTGCCCCTGTAAGTACATAAACATGCATGCACCAGCCAGTTGCAGCAGGTCGTGCCTCGTCCATTCCCCTGATGGTACTGAGGCCGTGCGAGGTTCAAGCCGCTTTCCGTTCTCCAGGCACTCAATGAAATACTCTGCTCGCGACTTGTCGAACCCAAAAGTGAGCATTGCAAACTCCTTTCACCTACTGAGGTTCCATTGGGGCCTTTGCCCCTGTCCGCCCGTCTTGATCGGGCACCCGCGCAATATACCGCGCTCTGCGCGAATGACCTAGTACTTAAATTCTTGGAATGTGCGGCGAGCCTCTGAGAGATTCGTGTATGTGCTGTCCATTTGGGGACTCCTGCTATAATATGAGCCTACGGAGGACGGGCGGTATCCCTGCCGCCCGCGACTGAACTGACGGCGCTAGGCGACGGCTGGAGACTCGTTCTCGCGCTTCGTAATCCGCTTGCGATCCACGGCCACGCGAATACTGATTGCGAGATGCTCAAGCTCGTCGGCCAATGCCAACGCAATGCCAGCAGGAGAGTTTTGACGCGGCCAGAGCGCAATGAAGCTGTTGTCGGCTAACCGCACATCGAACCGCGCAATCGCTTCGTCAGCGTCCCATTCGGGTGTGACTTCGATCGGCAACTCCAGCGAATCCATGATTCGCTCGATATTCACCGACTCGGCATAAACGCTGCTGTCCTCCTCAGTGACGTCGTCAGCGTTGACGTCTGCGGGGAACTCGGCCAATGCTTCACGTTTTAGTTCCTCCTGCGTGTAGAAGAGCGCGTCGGCCAACGCGCGAAGCAAACCACGTGGCGTGACAGACCGCGTGCCAACCTCCCAGCGACTTGGACCTGCGAATGTGACGATGAACTCGCCCTCGCCATTCTCGCAAGACTGGTCCCACTCACCATTGGCTGTGATCGAGAAACCGTACCGGCCAAGAATGTCTTCCAAAGACGCCATCAGAGACTCCCTTTCCCGCCAGAGTGGCGGCAAGAAACGACAAAACCCACTTGGCCTTGTCAACGCGCCTACAAGAGCGCGCGGTGGGTGTTACCAGTCCACGCAGACCAAGTGAGCTTTGTAGTATGCTGAGCAACAGCATGGGAGAGAACCTTGTAGTGTTGTCGGCCTCAAGTCGGCCAACGGACTTTTGACAATTGCATCGTAGCAAGATCCCCGCTCCTGTCAATCGCCACCGGGTCGGGAGTTTTCCTACAACCCGAAAACCACAAGAGGGAGTCGAAATGCGGTTCATTCCACCCGGTGGAAGGGGAAAGCGCAAACTTTGCGCTTTTGAAACTCGTTAGAGAGCAAGGACTTACGGCGATTCCTGCCCAGCTTAACGCATATTTAGGGGCGTTGTCATAGATTAAGGCCCCCTATCGGATGGGTAAAGATTCGGGAAGTTCCCTACCTTTATTCCGGAAACGCGGCCACGACGGTACACCGGCAGTTGATACGATCCTCCGGGGGGAGAGACACTTCCCCGGGGAACCTCCCACCGATATCAAACTCCCCATCGACTGCAACCAGCTTGCCGTTGAGCGCCGCGTGACTCTCCCGCGTGTGCTCATCCATCACAGCCAGCCATATTTTGCCCGTGATCTGGTCGCCCAACGAGGTGAAGGCCGCCTGGTGGCCCGCGTTAAATGCGCCTGT
>CAZLDQ010000155.1:0-13632 GCA_964558295.1 uncultured Planctomycetaceae bacterium
GACTACGCCAAGTTCGCCGAGATCGCCAAGGAAATCGACGCCTACCTGGTGGCCGACATCGCGCATATCAGCGGACTGATCGTGGCCGGCGTGCATCCCAATCCGGTCCCCTACTGCGACATGGTATCGAGCACCTGCCACAAGATGCTCCGCGGCCCCCGAGCAGCCTTCATCCTCTCGAAGGTCGAAGACCGCTATCAGCAAAAATACCACGCGGACAGCAAGCTCAACTTGGCCAAGCGGGTCGATCGAGCCGTGTTCCCCGGCCTCCAGGGGGGACCGCACTTGAACACCATCGCCGCCATGGCCGTCGCCTTCAAAGAAGCGGCCACCGAAGACTTCCGCCGCTACGGACAACAGGTGGTCAAGAACGCCAAGCGTCTGGCCGAAGGACTGCTCGAGCGCGGCTACCAGTTGGCCAGCGGCGGCACCGACACGCACCTGCTGGTGATGGATTTCCGCTCGAGCGAGTACACGGGCAAGGACATTGCCAAGGCCCTAGCCCGCGGCGGAATCATCGGCAACTTCAACATGGTCCCCGGCGACCCGCGCAAGCCCTTCGTCACCAGCGGCGTGCGACTGGGCACCCCGGCCTTGACCAGCGCCGGGATGAAAGAGCCGGAGATGGACCGGATCGCCGGCTGGATCGACACGATCTGCCGCAACATGACCGACCTCGACGCCGTGGCCCCCAAGGTACGCCAGGAAGTGGCCGAGCTGTGCCTCCAGTTCCCACCCCCAGGAATCGGCAAAGAGTGTTGCCGCTAAGTGGCGGGGATACCCCCTCCATGGCGTGCGGGTTGCGAACCCACCAATAGTGCTCGCGGCCTGCGTGGTGTTTCGACTCCTCATCTAGTGTTGGCATTGCTGGCCCCCCGGTCAGTCTATTGAGCCGGATTTGAAACCGGCGATGGATCATCCCTGGTTATGACTAGGCATTCCTTGCACCGCTCTGCGTGCTGACGGTGGGCGTGGGGCTCACATTGGGGCTGGCGACGATATGGTCTGGGCAGAGAATATGCCGCCCCGGTTACGGTAAGCGCCGTCCTCTTGGTCACACTCAACATGGGCCCATCGTTCTAGCGTTGACGGCTTACGGGCACTCACCGGCTTTTGCAACTGATAAGTAGCAGCCCGGAATTCATCAAAACGTAAGAGGCAAAGATGGCCACCGCAGACCGCTATGCCTGATTCAGCGCGTTATATCTGGCCCACAATGCGAGCCGTTGTCCTTGGCAAGAACAACACCCCACCATTTCGGGAGGATTGCGATGAAGGCCACGGCAAGACTCTCTGCGCTGCTGGTGCTCTTTCCCACGCTTGCTTCATGCATCGAGGCGGGCGGCGGTGGTTGCGTCCATCATCCGCCACCTGTCATCAAGCGAGGTTCTCCCACGAGCCTCCAGCTTGAGCTTTCCGCGGTCAATCCCCACGGGAGCATGAGCCGCCGAATGACTTCGATCACATGCCATTACCGCCTCGCGGGAGAGCCCACGTTCCAATCCCTCCCAATGACTTCCACGGATATTGATTCCCGTCATCTTGTCGCGAGTTGCACGCTCCCGCCGTTTCCGGCGGACGCACAGGGGCCGGTCGAGTACTATTTCGATTTCTACTTCGATGGACCGCATTACAATCAGCGAGGCTCTCCGACCAATCCCATCCGGGTTCCACTGGAATGATGCGGAACGAAGGCGGTTAGGTGGCTAGCCGTCACGGAGCGTAACGACTCACGCGGCATGCTTTCGCGTCCCCAGAACATGCCGACCCACGGCTGCGCCGCGTGACAGCATGCCACCCTTTTACTGCCGCTGGCTCTGCCAGAGTGCCAATCGGGGCGGTAACTGCTCGGGGCGGGCGGTGCCGGTGGTGGCCAGTTGCTGAATGGTGATCGAAGCAACCAGGTTGCCGACCAAGGCGGCCTCGGGAAGCGTAGCGCCGGCGGCCAGGGCCAAGACGGCGCCGGCGGTCATGCTGTCGCCGGCGCCGGTCGGGTCGAGCGGGCCTTCAACGCGCACGCCGGGCACCAGGGTCAACTCCGGATCGGTCACCACCACGCCTTCGCCTCCCCGGGTGACGACGATCGGCGCATGGGTCTGTGTCTGAAGGCTCTGGAGGGCTTCTTGGAGTTGGTCGAAACCGACCTGGGCGTCGGGCGGCGGGTTTTCCCAGCCGACGGCTTCAAACTGGTTCGATTTTATGATCACCTGACGATACTGGCGGATGCGCCGCCGGCTGTCGGCCCAGAAGATCACCTTGGGAAACCGCTTCGCCCGATCGGCCAAGGCGTCAAACAGTGCCGTGGTCAACACACCGCAATCCTTCTCCTCGACCTGATCCAGGGCGATCACCGCATCCACCTCGGGCAGCAGCGAGTCAAGCGAGGCGATCACCTTCGCTTCGAGGGCGGCTGGCGTCAGCGTGCGGTTCTTTGTGTCATACCGGGAGTGTTCGCCGGCCAGGCTCGGGTCGGACTGGTCGCGAGGTTTTAGATAGGTCGGCGTCATCCGATCCGCAGCCGAGTGGAGATGCTCGGTCCGGCAGCCCAGGGCGGTCAACCCCTTACGCAGATCGTACGATTCGCCGTCGTCGCCCGTGTAGCCGATCGCGTGGAGCGTTCCCGCCCCAAGAGCAGCCAGATTGGAAATGATCGTGCCCGCGGCGCCGGGACAATGCCGAATCCCGACGACCTGATGGGCGACTTTCCCCGTCTCCAGGCTCACTTCGGCCAAGGCAGGATCAATGTCAAGGTACTTGTCCAAAAAGTAATCGCCAATCACGGCAATTCGCAGGCGGGGAAACTGGGCAAGCAGTTCGCCGAGCCGCTCCGGGGACATGGAGGTGAAGTGGTTCATCATGCCAGTCTGGGGACGGAAAGAGGGAGAATGACGAATGTCGAAAACCAAATGACGAAGGAAGTACGAAGGACGAAGTACGAATGGGCGGGTGCCGGGTAGCCGGAGAATTCGGGCTTTGAGCTTCGTCATTCCTTCGTCAGTTGGCTTTCGACATTCGTCATTACTTCGTCATTCTGATTTCGACATTCGTCATTCCTTCGTCATTTGGTTTTCGACATTCGTCATTCCCCTCCTCCCCTGCCCTATTGGTCATGCCAAAGATATCCAACCAGCCGCTGCCAATCCTGATAATCGGGGATTACCAGATCGGCACCGACGCCGATGAGCCGGTCCCGTTTCCAGGGATCGGGCTTGCCGCTGCGGCCGGCCTCGTCGCTGGCCACGGCCACGGCCGTGCCGCCGACCGACTTGATGTTCTGGATTTCCACGTAGCCATCGCCAAAACCCAGGAGCGAGTCGCCGTCAACAGCGTTTTCTCGAAGAATGCGTTCAATCACCATCGCCTTGGAAAAGTTCTTGTAGTCATCCAGAGCTCCGTAGACGTGGCGACCGAAGTACTCGTCCAGCCCAAGCAACTGGACCTCTTCGCGCACGTAGGCCTCGTCCGTGCCGCTGGCCAGGTAGACGGTCGCCCCACGGCGGCGCAACTCGGCGAGCAGTTCGAGCGAATAGGGAACAAGCATCTCCTCGGGCTTGGCCTGACCCGAGCGAAGGGCTTCCCGGCGCCCGGTGATCCGCTCCATCAACCGCTCGTGATACATCCGTTTATAGACGGTAGGCTCCTGGGGCTCAGCGCCCCGTTTGCGCACCTCCTCGGCCAGACGGATCATCTGATAGATCGTCTGCTTGCCGTTGAGCTGCATGACGAACTCGTAAACCAAGCGGTGAAGCGCTTCGACCGACTCGCCAGTCCCCGTGGCCTGAAGGATTTCAACCATCATCGGGACCATCACCTCAGGCCAGCCTTCGCGCACCAGGCTCAGCGTCCCGTCGAAGTCGAACACGACATGCTCGGGCGGCGTGGCGCGGTCCATCGGCCGAATGATCTCGATGCTCGTATGATCCAAAAACGCGGTGCGGATCGGCCGCTCGACCGTACGCCGATAGTCGTCTTCGTAATAGGTGGAATTCATGGGGGATATTTGACAAGCAAGTCCTGCAAAAGTCCTCGACTGTCCAACAGACCTCGACTCGCCCATCGTACGTCACGTTGGCCTGTGACGAAAGGGCCAACCCCCACGGGAAGAGAGATTTTTGTCGCTGGCAATCCGGCACGACAAGTCAAGGCAAATCCGATGGTTCCGCTGCGCAGCATATTACCTTCGTGACTTCACAGGAAGTCGATCTCGACTCTCCCTCCTGGTAGTGGCCACGTTCTGACAGGTTCGTCAGAACGCGGCCAGCTTGTTTCGGGCCTGAGCATGGCACGCAGCCTACTTCCCAGTGCGTTTTGGACGACAACTCTCGGCGGAATAGGACCTCACCAGGGCACACCCCCGAAGCAACCTCTTCTCCAAAACAGGGGCTAGAAATTGTGCCAACCCATCGGTTAAGCTCATCGGTGGCGAAGTACCCCTTCGCAGTCTTTGTTGTTTGGCAACTCAGTTGATGTCTGAAAGGAAGAGGATGATGCTTCAGACAGATCCCAGCTCAGGCGAACCATAAGCCCCCCAACAGAACATTTTCCGCAACAGAAAACGCGATTGGTTGACGAAAACAGGCGTCTGCAGGGAGCATGCCGCCCGGCTCCGCAGGCGTCTCGATGCCCAACCAGTTGGCTTTGACGCTTCTGCTTCTGTCGGACATCATGAAGGCCCCTTGTTGGAATACGATCTTGAATGCAAACCGACTCCCCCCGATCCCCCACGCCAAAGCCAAAATGCTCTCTCCCCGACAACTTGTCGCCGATTTCGGCCGAAAGGCCCAAGTGACCGGCGAGGGAGTTCGGGCAATCTACGCAGCCGTAGGAATGCCGGGAAACGGGGTCGCCACGGAGGCCTTGGTCCGTTGGCAAGCGGTAACGGGCATCAGTTCTAGACCACAAACGCCCCGGCTTACCACGGCGGTCCGGCAACTGACCCGATGGCTAGCGATCCCGACCGATGGCTTGCACGCAATGGCCCTGGTGTTTTCCCTGCAGACCTACTATGCCTTGTTGGTCAAGGCGCTCCTCGGCCACATTCAGCCCACACTGGGCAAATCGGCCCGTGACGATCTCTTCGCTTGGCCGGAAAAGGCCCAAGCCCCAGAAGTCGTCGCGATTGCCGAACGCATCGCCAAGCAGTTCAGCGAGTACGACATCAAGGGTTTCCTGACCGGAACCTCCCCAAGCCGGGACCTGCTCAAAGACCTCTATGAGGACCTCTTTCCCAAACCGTTGCGCCACGCCTTGGGCGAATACTACACGCCTGACTGGCTGGCCGAGCATGTCTTGGATCAAGCCGGCTACTCGGGCGATCCCACAACACGACTTCTGGACCCCGCCTGCGGTTCCGGGACCTTTTTGGTAGCCGCCATCAACCGGCTCCGAACGCGGCTGGCCGAAGATCCAGCCATGCGGGAATCGGGCAAAGACACCCTGTGTCGCCAGATCCTCGACAACGTCGTCGGCTTCGACCTGAACCCGCTGGCCGTTCTCTCCGCGCGGGCGAACTACCTGCTTGCATTGGGCGAATTGGCCGACCATATCGACTCCAACGAGATTCCGGTCTACCAGCGCGACTCGATCCTCGCGTCCTCGGAGACGCTGGATAACCGGTTCGACTATGTGGTGGGCAACCCACCGTGGATCGCCTGGGACGACTTGCCCCCCGAGTATCGCGAGGCAACAAAACCCTTGTGGGAACAATATGGGCTCTTCTCGCTTTCCGGCAACGCAGCCCGACATGGCGGAGGCAAGAAAGACCTGTCGATGCTTATGCTCTATCGGGCAGCCGATCGCCATCTGACCGACGGCGGACGCTTGGCCATGGTGATTACCCAAACCCTGTTTCAAACCCAAGGGGCCGGCGACGGCTTCCGTCGCTTCCAGTTGGGTAATCACGGGACACCGTTGCGCGTATTGCGTGTCGACGACCTGGTCGAGCAACTACCGTTTGCCGCGGCCAACTGGACGAGTACGATCGTGCTGGAAAAAGGCTCGCCGACTGTCTATCCGGTCCCCTATGTGCGGTGGAGCGGCAAACGATCCCGAAATGCCGACGCTCAGGTCGTGTATGAGGCTGAACCAATCGATCCGGAGCGTCCGACCTCACCTTGGTTTCTTCGGCCCGCAGGCTTCCAAGCAAAACTCGCCACCCTCACCGGCCCCTCCGACTATCAGGCCCACTTGGGCGCCAACACAGGCGGGGCAAACGGCGTTTTCTGGCTCACACTCCTCGGCGTGGCCGACGGCGGCATCCGCGTGCGTAATCTGGCTTCCCATGGTCGGCGAACCAGCAGACTGGAAGAGGTGGAGACTGTCCTGGAGCCCGAGTTGCTCTACCCACTCTTACGTTGGGGTGACGTAGCCCGCTACCGTGCCCAGCCGTCGGCCCACCTGCTCTTGGCCCAAGACCCCGCAACGCGCCACGGGCTGGACGAAGCGATGCTCCGCCAGAAGTGCCCACGAACCTATGACTACCTCAAGCGATTTGAGCCCTGGTTACTGCAGCGAGCGGCTTACCGCCGCTATCAGCGGCAAGGCCCCTTCTATTCGATGTACGACATCGACCATTACACGCTGGCCCCGGTGAAAGTCGTCTGGCGTCGGATGGACCGGCGGATCAATGCGGCGGTGGTTGAGCCATGGGAAGACGACCTGCTCGGACGTCGAGCCGTCATCCCCCAAGAGACTTGCGTCTTGATCGCCTGCGGCTGCGCAGACGAGGCCCATTACTTGTGCGCCCTACTTAATAGCACGGTAGTGGGGTTCCTCATCGGATCCCACCATGTCCGCGGCGGCAAGGGGTTTGGCACTCCAGGAATGCTCAACGTACTCCGTTTGCGAGGGTTCAACCCCACCGACGCCCACCACCTCCAATTGGCCGCCCTGAGCCGACTGGCTCACAGGGCAGCCGCCGATGGCCAAGAGGTGGAGCCGTATCAAACCCAGATCGACGCCCTGGCTGGTCGCTTGTGGGGATTGACGGAGAGCGACCTGGCAGTCCTTCAGCCGACGTCAGCCGGCGACGGTTGCATAGGTCCGGATCACCCCCACTCAGGGCATGTCCGGCGAAGAAGGGTTGGGACCGGCTAGATAGTTCAGCACTTCCCGCGCATCCTGCCAGATTTCCCGCATCAGATTTTCTGCCAAGTAGTTGCGCACGGCAATCTTCTGTTCCTTGCCAAGCGTAGCAGGACCAGTAATCCGACTACAAATCCGATCATCCCCCTGAGCGAGGGCGTTGAGGGCCCAGTGTTCGGCCAGCTTGAAGCTGTGAATCCCTTGAAGACGGGGACCTTGCTCCCCCGCCACCAGCAAGAGTTCGACGAAGACATAATTCCCTTGCGCAGGAAGGAGTTCGGGGTTGCGAGCAGCACTCACGGTCCCCCCACGAGTCTTCAACAGCCACCCTTGGCCGTTATTCTGCCACGTCGCCAATACACTCGTCCGATCGCAGATCAGATAACGGCTCTGACGGTTCAGCCGGTCCGGCAGTTGCGGTTCCGGAAGCCGACCAACATTAACGACCGCCATACGCTGATCGGGGGGAGGTTCATCCAGGACGGCCAACTCCCGATCCCCCCCTTCCGTAGCGGTGTCTGCTTTGGGGATAACTAAAGGACTACTGCACTTCGGACACTTCCGAGTCTGTCCCGCCAATTCTTCCTTTGCATTGAGCTTGCTTTGGCAGACTGGGCAAGTGATGCGGATCATAACTGCGATTCCTCACAAGCGGCGAGGAGAACGAAGAGAAAAGGATTTCTCACCGCCCCGTCAATTGCTCTTGCAACGAATGTTCAAAGACGTTTACAAAACGATCTGCGCAAAGAAGAGCGCGTTGAATATTCACCCCCTGCCAATTCCCACCGATTACTTGGATTATATCAATTGATCCCAAGCGTAGCATCCAGTCGCGGGAGAAAGCTGTAACTGAGCTGGTCTTGTCCCACCAAACAGTTGGATCTCTGGGGCAACACTTCCCGCGAAAGAACCGGGAGGTTCCCTCACAGCACTTATGAGGGGAAGTGATTGCGTAATATGCTGCAGCAGGATAAGATATGACGACTGTAGAGGTGGGCGAGGCTTTTCGGTAGCCGGCAGAACAGTTTGCCTCATGAGCAAACATTGTCCGAAGCGATTAATGTGTGTTGTTTGTATTCTGGGTACAACCCTGAGAGCCTGATACCATAGGTCTCGGATGCGTCATTGCCAGGAAGCCGTGTGGGCATCCGGCGTCAGGCCGGCGGTGGTAAGCAGCTGCCTGCCACCGCTGATGTGTTGGGTTACGTGGTTGTCTCTTGCGGGAGCTTGAACTGTCGTGCATTTGGATCATCTTCCCGGGACATTCTTTGGGCCGCCGAACCTGGTTGATCTCGTCCGTCATCGGGCGAAGTATCAGCCAAACGATACCGCGTTCACCTACTTGGTTGATGGTGAGACCGAGCAGATCGACATCACCAACGCGGAGCTGGACCGGCAGGCCCGAGCAATTGGCGCGTGGCTGCAATCGTTGAATCTGGTCGGCGAGCGAGCGCTGTTGCTCTACCCGCCGGGGCTGGAATTCGTGGCCGCCTTCTTTGGCTGCCTATATGCGGGGGTCGTCGCGGTCCCCGTGTATCCACCGCGGCGGAATCGTTCGCTCAGCCGCATCCAGGCCATCGCTGATGATGCCCAGGCCAAAGTCGCATTGACCACCGATGTGGTCCTGCATCGGGTGGAATCGCTGATCGACGACACCCCCAGTTTGAAACAGCTTACTTGGCTTGCCACCTGCCATGTCCCGGAAGGCATGGACGAAGAGTGGGTGTATCCCGATGTGCATGGCGATACGCTCGCGTTTCTCCAATACACCTCCGGTTCCACTGGAACCCCCAAGGGGGTCATGCTCAACCACGCCAACTTAATGCACAACTCAGCATTGATCGCCCACGCGTATGAACATACGCGATCGGGCCTGGGAGTGTTCTGGTTGCCCAGCTACCACGACATGGGCCTGATCGGCGGCATCCTCCAGCCGCTATATGTGGGACGTCCCAACATCCTCATGTCGCCGATGGCCTTTTTGCAGAAGCCGCTTCGTTGGCTCCAGGCAATCACTCGTTTCGGCGGCACAACCAGCGGTGGGCCAAATTTCGCCTATGATCTGTGTGTTCGCACTATCCCCCCTGAAGAACGCGAAAAACTCGACCTGAGCAGTTGGCGCGTTGCGTTCAACGGGGCGGAACCTGTGCGAGAAGACACCCTGGAGCGGTTTATCGAGGCTTTCGAACCGTGCGGCTTCCATCCTGAAGCCTTTTACCCTTGCTACGGCTTGGCTGAAGCCACACTGATCGTCTCCGGCGGCTTTGCGTACGATGAACCGGTAGTCCGCTGGTTTGATACGGCCGGACTAACCCGAGGACAAGCGATCGAACTGGAGCAGGGACATCCCAACGCCCGTGGACTGGTCGGCTGCGGGCAGACGATGCCCGATCAGAAGATCGTCATTGCCGACCCCGAGGAATTGACCAGTTGTCAGCCAGGACAAATCGGCGAGATTTGGGTGAGTGGCCCGAGTGTTGCGCAAGGCTATTGGCAGCGTCCCGATGTAACCGAGACGATATTCCGAGCTCACTTGAAGGATACCGGCGAAGGTCCTTTCCTGCGGACCGGTGACTTGGGGTTCATGCTCGACGGAGAGTTGTTTGTCACCGGACGGATCAAAGATCTGATCATTTTCCGCGGCGTCAATTATTATCCCCAGGATATCGAACGCACGGTTTACCAGTGCCACGACGACCTGCGTGCCGATGCCTGCGCGGCCTTCACCGTAGAGGTGGACGGTCAAGAGCGTCTAGTAGTGGTGCAGGAATTGGAACGCCGTCGCCGCCTCAACTTCCCAGCGGTCTTCGCGGCGGTTCGCCGTGCCGTGGCCGTGGAACACGAGTTGGCCTTGGATGCGATCGTCCTTTTGAAAGCCGGCAGCATTCCCAAGACGTCCAGCGGTAAGATTCAGCGACACGCCTGCCGCAACGGCTATCTGGCCGGAACACTCGAGGTCATGGCCCAGTGGCATCTGGGCGACGAGTTGCCCGAGGAAGCTGAACGTCAAGCGGAAGAGGCCCTGGCCGCCAAACAGCAGGCCAAAGCAGCCGCCCAGGCCGAGCAGCATCTGGAGGAGGCCGAAACATGCCAGGACGAAACCGAAACCGCAGAGGAAGCGGTTTCTCCCGAAACAGAACGAAACGGGGAAAAGGTCGCTTCGGCGATACGTTTTAGCGCCGACCGGGTCAGCCACGCCCCCATGGCATCTGCCGCCAAAAACGGTCACGGAGTGCCCTCGAATGGCAAGAAGAAGAGCGTCGCCGATTTGGTGCTCGAACAGGTCCGCCGCGTGGCCCGCGACCGAGCCGTCGGCCTTTCCCTCGATACGCCGATTACCGAGATCGGTCTCGATTCGTTGGAACGAATGGAGATCCTAGCCTCACTCGAGGAACGCTTTGGCGGGCGATTCCCCCCCGATATCCTCCCGGACCTGGAAACCTGCCGCGAAGTGGTCGAGGCGGTCGAGCAATACCTTGGCAAGGAGCCGCGACCGGTGACAAGCCGGCCGGTCAACGCCGAAATCCCCGAAGAATACTATCGTCTCGACCGGTTCCCCGAGTATCAGAAGCTTCGGCAGAATCTCGATCTACTGGAAATGTCCGGGCTGGGAAACCCTTACTTCACAGTCCACCAAGGACTCACCAACGACCGGACGATGATCGGTGGACGCGAGTACATCAATTTTTCGAGCTACAACTACATCGGCATGTCAGGAGATCCGGCGGTCGTCAAGGCCGCCCAGGACGCCGCCGCCCGCTACGGGACCAGCGTGTCGGCCAGCCGTCTCGTCTCGGGCCAGAAGGACATTCACATCGCCTTGGAACGGGCGTTGGCCAAGCTCGTGGGGGTCGACGACGCAATCGTCTTTGTCGGCGGCCACTCGACCAACGAAAGTGTCATTGGCCATTTGGTTGGCCCGGGCGACTTGATCCTCCACGATGCCTTGTCACATAACAGCATCCTCCAAGGGGCGATCCTCTCCGGTGCCAGACGTCGCCCATTCCCCCATAATGACTGGGAGACAGCTGACGAAGTGCTCTCGCAGTTCCGCCACGAATATCGCCGCGTGCTAGTCGTGATCGAGGGCGTTTATAGCATGGATGGCGACATTCCCGAGTTACCCAAGTTCATTGAACTCAAGAAACGGCATAAAGCCCTGTTGATGATCGACGAGGCCCATTCGATGGGCACCATCGGTGCCCAGGGGCGGGGGATCGGCGAGTACTATGGCGTCAACCGGAGCGATGTCGACATCTGGATGGGGACGCTCAGCAAGGCATTTGGCAGTTGTGGCGGCTATATCGCCGGTAGCAAGGCTCTGGTGGAGTATTTGCGTTACACGGCTCCGGGCTTCGTCTACAGCGTCGGACTCTCTCCGCCCAACGCCGCAGCCGCCCTTGCCTCCGTGGAACTCCTCACCAAGACCCCCCAACGAGTCACCCGTTTGCAGGAGCGGGCAAAGCTGTTCCTCACCCTGGCGAGCGAGCGCGGCATGGACACCGGAATGAGCAAGGATTCCCCCGTGGTCCCGGTAATCCTTGGCAACTCGATGCACTGCGTTCAATTGTCGCAGGCCCTCTTTGCCCGAGGGATTAACGTCCAGCCGATCCTCTACCCAGCCGTGGAAGAGAAGGCCGCCCGCTTGCGGTTCTTCATCACGTCGCTCCATACGGAAGCGCAAATTCGTTATACGGTGGATGCGCTGGCTGAGGAGTTGGAAAAGATCCATGTTGCCTCCGCTGTCATTCCGAGTTAGAAAGAATATATGGGAGTGCAAAATTCCCGTGGATCGCGGCAACTCCCCGCGAACCGGGATCTCGGTGTTGTATTTCTGTTTTTTTTCGGCGAGGGTTTAAGTGCTTACCGAACAACAGATCAGCCGAAGCTGGCAGAAGCTGTTCCGCAACTGTGAGTTGGACAACCAAGTTCTTGAAAAGGCGGCGGCCTTGTTGGATCAATTGCGACCCGAAAGCCCATTGCGCCACCGCCTCAGTACCGAGTTGGAAGAACTCCGCAAGCGCCGGTTCCAACAGCACGCTTAGCTTCGCGAGTCTCCCAGGAAGAGCCTGATCGGTCCGAGGCCCCCATTCCGTCGATCGACGCGGGTCGGCTTCAGGCTGCTGCGCTTTGTTCCCTGGCCAAAGCCTCCCTCTTGTTGGTAACGAGAAGCGTCTCAGCGTCCCTTACCTCGGGAGTGGTCTGCGCTGATTCACTGTCCTTCCCCTTTGCCCAAAGGCCAGATCGCGAGGCTCGTCCTGCCATGGCGTGATCTCCAAACGCTCTTCGCCCCCTTTGCGAGGCGTATTGCCCTTGGCGTTGCGCAATGCCCGACCGACATCCCGGCCGTTGTGTTGCCCAGAATCAGTGGACAGCGTCTTCTTTCCTGCGCAATACTGGGACGTAGTACGAATTTCTTGGCGATCGAGGCTCGCCGTCCCACTTTGCGCAGGAGCATCTGTCATGGCCTTTGCTGCCCGATTCTTATCCGTTCTGATCACAAGCCTTTGCTTGGTCCTGCCAGCCGGAGCTGCCCCAACCGGCGAGATTGGCGATCGTGTTTATTTGTTCACGTTCTTCCGTAAACCCAATGGCAACGATGGTCTGCACTTGGCTTGGAGCCGGGACGGGTATCGTTGGGAAGAACTAGGAACTGCGACACACACCTGGATCCAACCGACCTTGGGCGACAAGTGCATGCGCGACCCTTGCTTGCGTCAGGGGCCCGATGGCACGTTCCATCTCGTCTGGACAACCGGCTGGGGCGACAAGGGCTTCGGCTACGCCAATTCCCGGGATCTGATCCATTGGAGCCCGCAACGGTTGATTCCCGTCAATGAGAAGATCGCAGGGGCCAAGAACACCTGGGCCCCCGAGTTGTTCTTCGACGCCAAGACCGAGAAGTGGTTGATCTTCTGGGCCACGACCGTCGAAGGACGCTTTCCGGAAACCGCCCACGGCGGCGATCACAACCACCGGCAGTACTATGTGACGACCAAAGACTTCCAGTCGTTCAGCGAAACCCGACTCTTCTTCGATCCAGGACACAACTGCATCGATGCGACGATGCTGGAAGCCGATGGGAAATACTACCTGATCTACAAAGACGAACGCCCCGGCAAAAAGCAACTGCATTGGTGCTCGGCTATGACGGCCGAAGGTCCCTGGGGCCCGCCTTCGGCTCCACTTCCCAAACCAGGGAAGATGGTCGAGGGCCCCAGTGCCATCCGTATCGGCGAGGAGTTCTTTGTCTTCTTCGACGTCTACACGAATCATCGCTACAGCGCCGTCAAGTCCCGCGATTTTAGCCGTTGGGAAGACCTGAGCAACCAAGTCTCGTTCCCCCAAGGATTTCGACACGGTACGGTGCTTGAGGTCTCGAAAGACCTGATCGAAGCCCTGCATGCGAGATAGGCCCCTGCTTGCCTCGACGAGCCGGAGAAACCGTGGCAACGTCCCTGCTCCTGCACAAGAACACCGCGGCATTTGTCCCTGCAATCGACATAGGTAAGCCCTCGCGGGCTGTCCCTGTCACACCACCGTGCGTAC
>CAZLDQ010000156.1:0-7055 GCA_964558295.1 uncultured Planctomycetaceae bacterium
CTGGGAAGTTGACGGAATTCTTCGAGGCTGTACTTCGCCTTGCGTCGCCAATTGGGGCGTTCTCTGAACGTCCCCGGGGTGTTTTGCGGCAGTGTCTCCCCCCAGAGATCCTCCAGATTCAAGAGCACCACGGCCGCGGGACTCAACCCCAAATAAGCCTGACAGGCTTCCATCACAGCCTGAGTATCGTCGAGCGACGATTCGAGCAGTCGCTCGCGTTTGAGGAACTCGGCCATCAGGCGGCACTGTGCTGCACGTTCCTTGCGGATCTCGACGGCCTGCTCGGCGGTGAGCAGATCCAAATCCAGGCGTTCCTCGACATCCATCGCCTCATAGAAAGCCTTGAAGGTGGGCATGTCGTGGGTGTTGAGACTCGCCACGGACGAGGGACGCACCGGACGCAATGGTTGCGCGGGGTCCATCTTCAACTCGTACTGGACTACATACATATCGTGAACCGAGTGTCGGGCCATGGCTGTGTCGACTTCCGGTGGCACAGTGCCGAGATTCTCGCCGACGATCCGGGCTTTGTAGCGGTGGGATTCCAAGGCAACCACGGCAAATAGTTCGTCCATCGGGTAGTGGACATAAACGCCTTGCTTGGCACTCATTCCATTGGGCACCCAAAAGAGCCGGTACAGGCTCATCACATGATCGAGACGCAGGACTTTGGCATACCGCAACTGGCCGCGCAAAGAGTCAATCATGTAGCGATAGTGTTGTGCCCGAAGCCGCTCCGGATGTAGCGGTGGAAAGCCCCAATTCTGTCCTTTGGTAAAGAAAGCGTCGGGCGGCGCACCGCCTGACGCCTCCAAGGCAAAGATCTCACGCTGACTCCAGACGTCAAAGCCACTTCGGCTGACGCCCAAGGGGAAGTCGAGGTACCAGAGCAGGTTTGACTCGCGTGCATGGTCCGTGGCGGCTCGCAGCTGCTCTTCGGCCTGCCACTGGGCATAAAGATGGTAGCGGAACGCGGATTCCTCGTAGTCCCCTGGCCGGATGTCCCCCTTGCGCAATCGCTCGGGCCACTGGAGCCAGTCGTTCCCGTGCCGCTCGGCGGCGGCGCGGAACCGGGCGTAGGCATCCGCATGGGGATGATTAAAGCGGTATTGTTCGAGGGCCTCACGGCGCGGTGACTCGGTGGCAAAGAACGTCTCAGCCAGCAACTCGAGCACCTGACGTTTCAGTTCCATTTGCGTCTGATAGTCTACCAGCGGCAGCGCTCGCATGGCCTCCAGCTTCTCGCGAGTCTGGCGGCTTTCGAGCAGTTGCCGCGCTTTAAGCGACTTTGCGAACTCGGGGATTTGGGTAGGATCAATGTAGAATTCGTTCCAGAATAGACGGGTTCCGGGGGAATAGGGACTCGGGTCGTCCGTCAGGTGCACGGAAGCCTGCAGCGGCAGAGTGGCGACCAAATTGCCACCTTGCTCGGCAGTCCATTCCATCAGGGCCGCCAGATCGGAGAAATCGCCCGCGCCCCAACTGGATTGGCGGTGAAGTGAGTACAACGGCAAGAACAGCCCCCATAAATGCGTGGGATCTCCGGGCTCGCCACGATAGGCTTGCCGCGGGGCAGCGATGATCATCGCATCACTCGCCTGACCGGCAGTCTCCAATTCCAAGTGATGGTAGCCAGGGGGCAACCGACCGGGCAGTTGGAGCCGCTTGACAACATACTTGCTCCCTTCAACGCGGACTTGCCGCTGGGTGGGCAAATTGGCCAGATAGCCGTGGTATTCGCGAAATTCGCCGCCTTCCAGCCTGATGCGGGCAAGAAAGCATCCCCCCAGGGCCGTCGCCGCTACGCGCAAGGGGATTGTTGCTTTCCCTTCCCAGGCCACCACAACTGGCTCGAGTACCTTCTGCCAATGAGCCCTGCGGCTGGTACGGAGGAGGTGGGGCACTTCCGCAGGCCGCTCGAGCGGAACACCGAAGACCTGAAGCGCGCGGAACAGGCTTTCTGCCGTCGCTTCCTGGAGCTGGCCTGACACATCGCGATAGCTGTGCCGAATCCCATAGTGGGTTGCCAATTGACGAAGTTGTTCAAGATACGTTGTCATGACTTCTGCAGAAGGAACCAATAGAAACTGTATGCCCCCAGACTGAGAAAGTATGGCTCCTCGGTAATGGGGGGGAATGGCGTCTTGCCAAACATTTCCACGGGAGTATACCCTTGAAAGTCGGAAAGATACAGCTCGACCGGCTGCACTGAGTCGGCCAAGTTGGCGACGACCAAAATCACCTCGCTTTGATCGTGCCGCAGGTAGGCCAGAATCTTCCGGTTTTCAGGCAACAGCACGGTCATCTCACCACGGCCGAACACGGGATGTTGGTTGCGAACGGCAATGATCTGCTTCATCCAGTTCAACAACGATTCCGGATTTCGCTCCTGATTCTCCACATTCACAAGGGCATAGCCGTACTGAGAATCGGCAATCACGGGTGCATAGAGCCGCGTCGGATCCGCGTTCGAGAAGCCGGCGTTGAGGTTACCGTTCCATTGCATGGGCGTGCGTACGCCGTTTCGATCGCCTAGGTAGATATTGTCGCCCATCCCCAATTCGTCGCCATAGTAGACAACCGGCGTGCCGGGAAAGGAGAAGAGCAGGCTGTTGATTACATTGATCCGTTGGCGCCGATTGTTCATCAGCGGAGCCAAGCGTCGGCGAATTCCCAGATTCAGACGCATTTGCGGATCCTTGGCGTATTCGCCATACATATAGTCACGTTCCTCGTCGGTGACCATTTCCAAGGTCAGTTCATCATGGTTTCGCAGGAAGACGGCCCATTGGCATTCATAGGGGATTTCGGGAGTGCGCCGGAGAATTTCGGTGATGGGAAATCGGTCACCGCGACTCAAGGCCATGAAGATGCGAGGCATCAAGGGGAAGTGAAATGCCATGTGGCACTCGTCGCCATCACCGAAATAGGGACGCACGTCGTCCGGCCACTGGTTGGCTTCGGCCAGGAGCATGCATTCAGGGCGGATCGAATCGAGTTCGCGACGGAGTTCTTTGAGTACGGCATGTGTTTCTGGGAGATTCTCACAGTTCGTTCCTTCCCGTTCCACAAGATAAGGGACAGCGTCCAACCGCATCCCGTCAATTCCAAGATTGAACCAGAACCGCAGGACATCGATAATCGCCTCGCGAACCAGCGGATTGTCGTAGTTCAAGTCGGGCTGGTGGTGAAAGAACCGGTGCCAGTAGTAGGCTTGCGCCTCGTGGTCCCAGGTCCAATTGGACTGCTCGAAGTCGAGAAAGATGATCCTTGCCTCGGCGTACTTGTCATCGGTGTCGCTCCACACGTAGAAGTCGCGATCGGGGGAACCCGGCGGAGCCTTGCGCGCACGCTGAAACCAAGGATGTTGATCGGAGGTATGATTCACGACCAACTCGGTAATCACCCGAATCCTGCGGCGATGTGCCTCTTCAACGAACTGTTCGAATTCAGCGAGGGTTCCATAGGCAGGGTGCACACCGTAGTAGTCAGCAATGTCGTAGCCGTCGTCGCGGAGCGGCGAGGGATAGAACGGCAGCAGCCAGACGGCGTTGACCCCCAAATCCTGGAGATATCCCAGCTTCTGCGTCAATCCGGGAAAATCGCCGATACCATCGCCCGTGCTATCGGAGAAACTCTTCACATGCAGTTCATAGATAATCGCATCTTTGTACCAAAGGGGATCAGGGGCAAAACGGTTGGAAGAAGACTTCATCGACACCACCTCAGGTTCCTATCTGATGCCTACGGTTCGAAGGACGGCCAACGAGCGTTCCTGCAACGAATAACCGCCGCTTTCCGTGAAAGCGGTCCGTTTGGTTTGGGAAGGCCGTTCAGTGCGGTGCCCAACTCGCACTTCCAGCGTTGGCCTTGCTTGGCCGCCAGAAGCTTAAAGATCCTGGGAACATTGGCCCCGCTGAGGAGGATCAACAGGGGGACGCCGACGAACACGGTTCCCTTTTCATCCACGCCGTTGTTGATGTCACCCGCTGGTTGCCCCCCCACGGAGCGGAGGGGCAGCGAATTCCAGGCCGCATCCCCCATTTCCTTGCCGTCCGCGTCGCGCCGGGAGATATCCGTGATCTCATGGCCACCGGGCGGACGTCCGTGGGTGGTCAATTCTAAGAGCGTGGCATCCTGAGCGTTCCAGAAGCGACGAACCGCATCCCGGCGCCAGCCGTTCCATTCGGCCCAGCCTACGGGGAGACTGCCCACTTGGCAGCCCATCTCCTCCAGGTTCCACGGTCCGACGATCAACTTCACTTGCGACAAGACGGGATCCTGGCAGACAACGTCGAAGGAGGCCCCCAGCTTGTTCAGCTCATGCAGTTCGCAGGCAAGGGTAACCGTCAGACCGAACCGAAAGCCATCGACATGCATCTTTTCGACCTAATGGCGAAGGTTGTCCATGATCAATTGGAGAACGCGGGGCTGCGGCATCGCGTGCGAGTTGCCGCAGCCCGTGGAATCCATGTAGTGGCGAGAATTATCGGGTGTGAGCCGGTAGCAGACCGCATTGTCGAAGCCCCGCGATGACTGCGTCGCCCCATCTGATTGCCTTCGCCTGTGTGGTTATAGACCACGGCGAGGATCACCTCCAGGTTGGCCGAGTGCAAGGCGTGAACCTGATAGCCGTAGAGTTGCCCAGGCTCTGCCTCCGATAGATGGACGTGCCGGACAATGTCGGTCTGTTCGGTAACCTTGATCCGCTCGCCTTCCTTTTCCGCGTCGGCCGAGTCAAACCGACACAACTCGACGCATGTCGCGTGTTCGGAAAAGGACGAGAGGTTACCCCTAGCGCCATCCCAGGTTGCGCCGAGAGGGTATGAACGCCCAGGCCAGATTGTCATGACAGGTACTCCCGGTGTTCATCACCAGAGGACCGTGACGCACAAGTCTCATGGAGACCGAACGGCTCGGACAAGTCAGCTTGACAGCATTGCTACTAACCTGGCTCTCCAGTCTCTGCTGCTGTCGCGTGTTCCTGACTCATCAGTCTATGGAAATGGCAGAGTCAGGGACAAGGGTTGACCAAAGGGGACAGCAGGAGGCTGATAGCCGCAACTGCAGCGCCAATGTCGTGAGTGATTTCCGATTTTGCGAACGCTTCGCGCGGTACGTGCGTCCGCAAAGCCGGAGCAGCTAAGCAGGCCGGGCAATCCAACATTCCCGAGCAAGGTTTTTCTTGCCTCTTGATGTTCAGCAAGGCCCCCTAGTCTATTCCAATTCTTCTCTCGCCCCTTTAGTTGTAAGACTTCCTTGACGAGAGGTTGTGTCTGATCAGCCTGTAAACGCGGAAGCCGGTCATGCAGGATAAGATCACCTTGGGGACGGCCGATGCCGTACGACAAAACCTACGTTACCTTCTCGAACTGGGGATTAGGCACGTCCTCGTTCTGTCCGGCGACCAACCGCACCGGATGAACTATCAGGACCTGATCGACACCCATCGGAACAGCGGGGCCGATGTGACGATAGCCACCGTACCATTTTCCACAGCCGTGAGGCCTCCGGGCTGGGCATCATGCGGTTAGATGAGACGGAACGCGTCGCCGGTTTTCTGGAGAGACCGCAGACCGCGGAAGCATTGGCGATGGTCCGAACGGAGCCCGCCTGGTTCGAGGGCCGGGGGGTTCCCAGTCACGGTCGCGACTGCCTGGCCAGTACGGGAATCTACCTGTTCGAACGGTCAATACTGGTCAAGCGGCTGGAGAAGACCGATGATCACGATTTTGGCAAGGTTTTCCCTGCCGCCATCCGGTCGAGCAAGGTCCAGGTCCATCTGTTCGATGGTTGCTGGGAGGACATTGGAACGATCAAGGCTTTCTACAAGGCCAACCTGGAAGCAGCCGACCGGGTCGCCAGTCGACCACGATTGGGGATCGCGAGCGGTCGATTTCTGTCCAGGTTGGTATGTTTTCCGGCTGTCTGGTGTTCAGGGGACTTCATGGTTGTCATCGGGCCTGACAGCAATTATTGGCATTCCAGAGAATCTTGGGCAAATAGAGATGGAGTGTCAAGCGTCTGACGAACCGCGTCGGTTTTTCCTGGAAATGGTCCCGGGAGCTGGCAATCCTGTCGCCGTTGTTTTTCCGAAGTGTCCCATCACGACATGATGGCGCTGTGGAGCATGAGCGCAACGAGACTTGTCCCGTGGTTTCTCGGCAGAAAGACTCTCATAGGTTCATACGGAATCTCCTGATCCACAGTGGACTGCCCGACTTTGCATAATCCGGTGCACGGTGGAGTTGGCAGCAAACGTGGGACTTCCCCTGAGGCGTCCCCAGGGAGAAGTGTCCAAACAACAGCTTGCTTCACCGAGTTCTTCATGCAGGGAAGTGTTCATTTGGAGAGTAGGCGTCGGCCCCGATGAATTGGCGCAAATGATGCCCAAGAATCATCCCAACAGAACGGAAAGGAAGTCGGCCGACAGCCTGTCGCAAGGAGTCTTGATGTACGAGGCGTCATGTACGATCGCCTCCCCGATTCCCGAGTCTTGACTTCTTTACTGCTGTTTCGATATTTGCAGGGGACAACTTCAGACCGTCGGCCGACCGAGAGTTGAATCGTTGTTTCTGGTTTGTTCAGGACCCATCAGTTAAGGAGGAACGCATGTCATCCCGCCCATTAGTGCTTTTTGTTGCGGTAGCGACGCTCCTGGTTACGGCTAACGCCGAGGCCGGGCGTCGTTGCTGGGGAGGCTGGGGAGGCGCAACCTTTGGGCCATCGACCTGTGCCCCGGCCACTTGCGCCCCGGCCACTTGCGCCCCGGCCACTTGCGCGCCGGCCACTTGCGCGCCGAAGATCTGCTACCAGCAGGTCCAGCGGACCGTCTTGGTTCCCACGGTGGTCACGGAGATGCGCACGATCTGTGTGACGAAGTGCCGGCCGGAAGTTCGCCAGTACACCTACACCGTGATGCGTCAGGTCCCGGAGACCCGCGAAATCCCCTATGAGTACACGGTGATGGTCCCCGAGCAACGGGTGCGTACGGAGCAGTACACCGTGTGCGTACCGGTGCAACGAGTCGTGGAGCAGCCCTATACGGTGATGGT
>CAZLDQ010000156.1:7155-13592 GCA_964558295.1 uncultured Planctomycetaceae bacterium
CGAGTCGTGGAGCAGCCCTATACGGTGATGGTGCCCACCACAGAGACTCGCACCGCGACCCGGACGGTCTGCAAGATGGTCCCCGAGACCGTCATGAAGACCGTGTATGAGTGCGCAGGCCACTGGGAGGAACGGTGCATCGAGCAACCGGTGACGTGTGCTCCGGCCACCTGTGCTCCGGCCACTTGTGCTCCAGTTACCTGCGCCCCGAAGACCTATCGGGTCTGGGTTCCGGAGATGATCGCCAAGCAGGTTCCGGTCACCTGCATGAAGCCGGCCTATTTCGAGGAGCAGTACAACTACTGCGTCACGGTCTGCCGGCCTGAGCAGCGGGTACAGCAAGTAACGATCTGCGAGTACAAGCAGGAATGCCGGACGCGGGAGGTCCCTTTCACGGTCTGTGTGCCGCAGCAGCGGGTGCAGCAAGTGACGATCTGCGAGTACAAGCAGGAATGCCGGACGCGGGAAGTCCCTTTCACGGTCTTCGTGCCGCAGAAGCGGACTGGTGTCCAGCAGGTAACAACCATCCGGTGCGTGCCTGAGCAGCGAACCGGCGAGTACACGGTGATGGTGCCCTACACCGAACAGCAACAAATCCCGGTACAGGTTTGCCGCTATGTTCCCCAGACCATCACGGAGTGTGTACCAGTGTGCCAGCCGTGCGCGGCTCCGGCAGCTTGCTGGGGAACGGGACCGTACTGCGCCGGCGGTTGCGCTGGCGGTGGTTGTGGGTTTTAGTCTGGTGCTCGGCGATCCTCTCCAAGTTATCTTGGGTGTGAGGATCGTCGACCGCCGATGAGGCAAACGTTGCTTTTCATCGCGAGGGCAGCAGCCCGACTGCTGCCCTTTTGTCTTGATGCCCCCTTTGGGGAACATGAAGCGACCCTGCAATACTCACCGCTCACCGGAGTGTCCAGTCGTCAGTCCAACGGTCGATCGGAGCGGAATCTGCCAGGGCTGTGACTGGCGACACATCTCCCGCGCCGCCCTCTGGGCCGCCCCCCCTCTTGGCAGGCTGTCCTTGTGGAAGACGCTGGTGTTCCCATAGGATGGGCTTTTGGGCAGTCTTCTGCCGATGTGCTACGGGACACCTCAGCCAAAGGACGACATCCAATGAGACTATCGCTGCAAGGTCTTTTCCTATTCGCCACTGTCGCTGCAGTCAGTTTTTCGACTGGCTGGACGGCCCAATCATGCTCAGGGAGCGAGAGAATGAGTGTTCGGAAAGAGAAGTTCGGTCAGATGCCCGATGGAACGTGGGTGGATCAGTATACGCTGACCAATGCCCACGGTCTGAAAGCCACGATCATGACCTACGGGGCAACCCTGACTGCCATGGAGACTCCCGATCGCAATGGTCGGTTGACCAATATCACCCTCAACCTGGAATCCCTGTCGGACTACCTGGCCGGTCACCCCTTCTTCGGCTCAGTTGCCGGCCGGTTTGCCAACCGAATTGCCAAAGGGAAATTCACACTCGACGGAGTACAGTATACGCTGGCGACCAACAATGGCCCTAACCATCTGCACGGTGGCCGTAAGGGGTTCGACAAGGCGATCTGGGACGCCAAACCGATCGAGCAGGACGGGGTCGTGGGCGTCGTGTTCACCCACGTGAGCCCCGATGGTGATGAAGGCTATCCGGGCACACTAAAGGCGACCGTAACCTACACGCTCAACAACGCTAATGAATTGAAGATGGAGTATACGGCGACGACTGACAAGGCCACGCCGGTCAATCTCACCAATCACACCTACTGGAACCTAGCGGGGCCTGCCGCCGGCGGCATTCTCGAACATCAGTTGACGCTCAACGCCAACCGCTACCTGCCTGTTGACGACACGTTGATTCCCTTGGGCGACCTAGCCCCTGTGGAGAACACGCCCATGGACTTCCGGCAGCCGCATACGATCGGTTCTCGAATCGCCGACGTCAAGGGTGGGTATGATCACTGCTACGTGCTCAATCAGGCAAAACCGGGCGAGATGACCTTGGTGGCACGGGTGGTCGAGCCGAAAAGCGGACGAGTGATGGAGATCTATACGACACAGCCCGGCGTCCAATTCTACACGGGCAACTTCCTCGATGGCACGCTTTCAGCCCACGGCGTACCGTATCAGAAGAATCACGGCTTCTGCCTGGAAACCCAGCACTTCCCCGACTCGCCCAATCGTCCGGCATTCCCCTCAGTGATTCTTCGGCCCGGCCAGACGTATCACGAAGTGACCGTTCACAAATTCAGTGTCCAATAGGTGGGCCCCTGTCGGGAACGCTCGCTGTGACGTTCCGTCGTTTCCATCGCCCGGAGCGCCACGGAGGGCGTTCCCTACAGGTTTTGTTCGCAAAACCGATTAGCGTCCTCCGGACACATCGGAATCGAACACTCGAATCTTCTTCCAATTGGTCTTGTTCCGCGCAATGAACTCCAGATGCTGAGGGTTTGTCTGGTAAGCATCGTGGTCTGCACGGGTCTGGAAGACGAGATGTAAGGCCACATCGTAATCGCGATCGCTCACCGGGCGGTCGACGCTGGAGAGGGTCCCCGCCGCATAGAAGACTAGGCCAGGAGCCGAGGCCAGATAGGTGTGACACTCGTCGACCAACTGCTGTTTCGCCTTTTCGCTATTGTCGTTCAGCACGAAGAACACATTGTGGGATAACATCGAGTCGTCTTCTCCAGATCAGAGGGCCAAGGTTCTGCGTGCACGGTTGGAACGCACGGTTCAAGAACAGTCTTGCCGGCCAATGAGCATAACGAGCGATCCCCGGTTCGACTAGAGCCACGATATCAACGGGAGCTCGCCTTATGGGATGCGACGAACGTGTCCCACACGAAACAAGCGTCGTTTGGCCCTCCAGAATGCCAGCCAAAGCATCCCCGGTCGGGCATATACCTCGGCGAGGCCGCATCACCCCTCTGCCGTGGCAGGGAATCTTCGAAGGAGAAGTACCTCGCTGGGATGGCGTCGCTTGAAGCTCGGGGCATTTACTGGCATACTCTTTTGGATTTAGATCGAACCGTCCGCGATTCAAAGGGGCTGCCATCAATCGACACTCTGAAACCGATGCGCGATTTGAAATGGTTAGAGTGTGAACCCTCAGGCTGGTTGGGTGATCTATGTCGTGAGATATGGCAACCGGTTTGGGAATATTCGCGAAGTCTGACCGCTAGCACAGGAGCAACTGAGTCCACGTGAACCAGCACCGTAAACTCCAGGAATGGGTGGAAGAAATGGCTCGCATGTGCGAGCCCGATAGCATTGTATGGATCGATGGCTCGGAAGAGGAAAAGGAACGGCTGATTGAAGAAGCCGTGGCGACTGGGGAGATTTCCCGCCTCAACCCGCAAAAATTGCCGGGCTGCCTCTACCATCGGACCGCGACGAATGACGTGGCCCGCACCGAAGACCTTACGTACATCTGCACCACCCTACGGGAGGATGCGGGCCCCACGAACAACTGGATGTCGCCGGAGGAAGGCTACCGGCGTGCCCGGGAGATTTTCAAGGGCTCGATGCGTGGTCGCACGATGTATGTGATCCCCTTCTCCATGGGGCCGGTGGGCTCTCCCTTCAGCAAGATCGGTGTTGAACTGACCGACAGCATCTACGTCGTGCTGAACATGCGGATCATGACCAAGGTTGGTACGTCGGTGCTCAAGCAATTGGGGGCTGGCGGAGAGTTTACCAAGTGCGTCCACGGGAAAGCCGACTTGGACATCAAACGCCGGCTGATCCTTCATTTCCCGGAGGACAACACGATTTGGAGTGTTGGCAGCGGCTACGGCGGCAATGTGCTTCTGGGTAAGAAGTGTTTGGCTTTGCGCATTGCCAGCTATCTGGGCAAGCGAGAAGGCTGGCTGGCAGAGCACATGCTGATTATGGGCATTGAGAATCCGGAAGGCCGGGTCGAGTATATCGCGGCGGCATTCCCCAGTGCCTGCGGCAAGACGAACTTGGCGATGCTGCTTCCTCCCGAGGGACTCAAGATCAAGGGCTATCGGATCTGGACTGTTGGGGACGACATCGCCTGGATGCGGATCGACACGGATGGTCGGCTGTGGGCGATCAACCCGGAGACGGGTTTCTTCGGCGTAGCCCCGGGAACCAATTCCAAGACCAACCCCAACATGATGAAGACCATCACCCGCAACACGATCTACACGAACGTCGTCCTGGCCAAGGACGGCACTGTGTGGTGGGAGGGAGGCGATGGCGAGCCGCCGGCTGAGGGAATCGACTGGCAAGGACGTCCCTGGAAGCCGGGCATGAAGGACGAGAACGGCAAGACGATTGTGGGTGCCCATCCGAACAGCCGATTCACGGCGCCTTTGGCCCAGTGTCCCTCGGCCTCTTTCCGGACCGAACACCATCATGGTGTGCCGATCTCAGCGATCATCTTCGGTGGGCGCCGGGCGCACCTCGCTCCGCTGGTCTACGAAGCGTTCGACTGGGAGCACGGGGTATTCGTGGGCGCCACGATGGCTTCCGAACGGACGGCAGCTCAGTTCGGCAAAGTCGGCGAAGTACGTCGCGACCCGATGGCGATGTTGCCCTTCTGCGGCTACCACATGGGCGAGTACTTCGATCACTGGCTCAGCATGGGCCGGCGCATGACCAATCCGCCCCGCATTTTCCATGTGAACTGGTTCCGCACCGATGAGAACGGCGATTACCTCTGGCCGGGCTTCGGTGAAAACCTCCGGGTGATCGAGTGGATTCTCGACCGTTGCCGAGGTGAAGCGGATGCAATGAAGACTCCCATCGGGTATGTACCGACCCCGGATAGTCTTGACCTGACCGGCCTGAACGTCACCCGTGATACCTTGGACAAGCTCTTCGCTGTCAACCGAAGCGACTGGTACGAAGAGACGGAAAGCATCGCCGATTTCTTCCAGAAGTTCGGCAATCGCTTCCCGAAGGTTCTTTGGGATCAACTCGAATCGCTGCGTCTGCGGCTGCGGGCTCCGATTTCGCTGATGACCCCCGGGGCAGAGATTCGCCCCTTGGCCAACGAATTGAACGACGTGATCGAGCGGGAGAATCCCCACGTTTACTCGATGCTCTCCGATCTCGGCAAACGGCTCTATTTCCCCAAGGGAATCCTGGCGCAAAGCGCCGAGGCCAAGGAGAAGGCGAAACGGTATGACGCTACGATCGGTATCGCCTGGGAGAACGGTAAGGCGATGTTCCTCCCGTCGATCATGCAGCACTTCAACAACCTGAGCCCGGCCGACGTGTTGACCTATGCCCCGGCGACTGGCCGGCCTGATCTGCGCAAGAAGTGGCGGGAAGAATTGCTGCAGAAGAATCCGAGCTTGGCGAAGAAGAGTTTCTCCATGCCGATCGTCACCAGTGGCGTCACCCACGCCTTGAGTCTTGTCGGTGACTTGTTCGTCAACAAAGGAGACATGGTCCTCCTGCCCGACAAGTTCTGGGAAAACTACGAGTTGCTTTTCGGCGTCCGCTGCCAGGCTCAGTTGGGCTTATATCCGTTCTTCAATGCAGGCGGTGACTTCAATGTGGAGGCCCTACGCCAAGCCTTGGCCACCCGGGCGGGAAGCTGGAAGACCATCCTAATCCTCAACTTCCCCAACAACCCGACTGGCTACTCGATCACTAAGTCAGAAGCCGACCAGATCGTCTCGCTTCTCCGCGAAGCGGCAGAGGACGGACGCAACCTAATCGTCGTGACCGACGACGCCTACTTCGGCCTCTTCTACGGCGAGGAGGTGCTCCAGGAGTCGCTCTTCGCACGGTTGGCCGATTGCCACGAGCGGATTCTGGCCATCAAGGTGGACGGTCCAACCAAGGAGGAGTTCGTGTGGGGCTTCCGTACCGGTATGCTGACGTTCAGCACGCGGGCCTTCTTCAGTCAGGAGTTGCTCTACGGGGCGCTGGAAAAGAAAGCCGCCGGGGCAATCCGCAGTGCGATTTCCAACTGCTCCCAGGTCAGCCAATCCGTGTTGGCCAAGGCGATGTCGGGACCGGACCTTGGCCGGGAACGGCTGGAGAAAAAGGAGATCCTCCAAAGCCGCGCGAAGCAGGTCCATGAAGTACTCAAGAAGCCAGAGTACTCCAAGTACTGGGAGCCCTATCCCTTCAACGCGGGCTACTTCATGTGCTTGAAGCTCAAGAGCCTTGATGCGGAGACCTATCGCAAGTACCTGTTGGAAAAGTACGGCGTAGGCGTGATCGCCGACGGTGATCGCGATATTCGCGTGGCCTTTTCTGCGGTGGACATTAATCAGTTGGAAGACCTTTACGCCACGATGGCCGCCGCTGCCAGGGACCTGACCGACGGCAACGACAGCGCAAAAGCGTAGATGTAGTTTCACCGGATCGATCGAGGGACGGCTGGCCACCTGCCGTCCCTTTTTTCGTTGTGTGCCTGGCATGTTGTGAATCTTGGAGGTGAAAGTCCTCTGCGGACCGAG
>CAZLDQ010000157.1:0-13526 GCA_964558295.1 uncultured Planctomycetaceae bacterium
ACCTACATCGCCATGATCTACCTGATGTCCAAACGCCTCGCAAAAGCTCAATACTAAATTTCAAAAAACGTTCTTACGACGCGGCTACTGTGAAGTCCCCGGGAGTACTCGGAGTGGGCAAGAGCCGCATCGGAAGGAGCGGCTTGGGCTCCGAGTTGCCTTCACCGGAGGTCTCCCAGGCAGCGATCCACGTGGGCCAGGCGATCTGATGAGCTGAAAAGACGAGGTCGCTACGAATCAAGGTGGGAGCGGAACAGGTGGAAGAACCACCTTCCAGACGTGGATGAAGCGTCTCGCCTTCCTCGAAATCGTACCGCAGCTCGCCCTCGGCGGCTGGGTTGGGGGAGACGACAAGTTCCTGATCAGTGACCTGGTAAACGCAGTCTGGTAGCGGCAGGAGAGCTTCGATCTGCTGGCGGATCAGCTCGACGCCGGCCAACTTGTAGAGGCCGGCCATGGCGTTGGCCAGAACCTGGGCTCGCTCGCTGGAAAGCTGTCGGAGCCAGCCGGGCTGGGCCACGCCGGCTACCAACCAACTCGACTCCCGTTCGATGGCGATCTCCAGTGACTGACTGTCGAGTTGAGGGCAGTCCAGCACCATCCGTACCCGATTCGAGGCCAAGTGGATTGCACTGACCTTGAGAGGCACGTCTCGCCAGGCTGGGTGTTGCGCGAGGATCGCCAGCATCTCGCGTTCCACGTAGCGGCGGATCGCCAGTTCGACGTGCTGGAGCACATGGAGATGTTTGCGCACCGCACGCCAATTGCCCGAGGTGCGGGCCTTGCGTTCGGCGCGGCGAAGTTTGGCGAATCGCTTGGGAACAGTCCCCGAGTGGAAGCCCGGCTTGAGCAACCGGCCCATAGTCTCGCCATGATGGCCGATTACGACGGGCCGGAGGTTCTGCGAGCGATTGGCCGCGTAGAGCCGCCAATTCTCTTTGAGTTCCCAGACGAGAAACCCAAAGATGCCGGGGATTCCAGTGATGATCGCCGTGGCAACGGTCCACGCAAAGCCCTTTTCCAGCGTCAACTCCAACACACCGGCCAGGGCGGGAATGCACGGAATCAGGAGCTTATGCGACACGGTGACCACGGGAAAATGCTTGATCGGGTTGATTTGAGGCTCGATCAGCACATTCACGCAAAAGCGGATCACGTAGGTCAAGAAAAACCAAAGAAGTCCCAATACGGCCTTGACCGTAAAGGAAATCCGGGTTTCTCCGGTGCGGAATCGCAACCACTCGTCCACCGTGTAGAGAAGCCGCTCGATATTCTCCAAAAGGCTCTTGAACAGATCCATGACCAGCCAAAACAGGCCAGTCAGGATGCGAAGGCCGAAACGATGCCAACCTTGCACGATCCAGTCGGTGACAACCTCTTCCGCCTCGCGTCCCATCCGAGAGTTGAGCAGCAGGTTCACTGCCAGGAATACTGCGGCGGCAATGCCCAGCGAGCTCCTCGTATTGATTACCTCCAGCGGAAGGAGCAGATAAACGCCGGCCGTCAACGCGATCGGTTTGACGAGGAACCGTGTAATCAACGCGTACCAGCGGCTGTGGAGGATCTGCTGGACCAGTTCCGAGCGGATGAGCGTGACAATCGGATCAACGACGATCTCGCGCACGAGGCGGCCAACCGTCTTCAAGGTCTGCCAGACCCCATGGCGGAATGCCTCGACATTGACCAGGGCCATCAGGAAGAGGCCAAGGGCCGCGATCGACAAGGGCGTTTTGATGACCAGGTCGGCGCCGCTAACGATGTCGACGACATGATGCAATCCGGCCAGGGCCAGATAGCTTCCGCCGAAGGGAACCGCCGCATAGCGGGTTAGCAAACGGCCGGTTCGCGTACCAAACGCCAGAGAACTCAGCCGCTGCATCCACCGCAGGTAGAACGGACCACGTCGGTAGACGCCGTCGAGCAAGCTGGCCAAGCGGCGGTCGGCGCGAAGCAGTTGGTCGCTGTGCAACAGATCCGCGGGCCGGGCGAAGTCGGGCAACTTGAGATTATTGCGCGAAATCGCGTCGCGCAGCTCGCCCATCGCCAGATAACCACGTTCGACGATTTGGTCGAGCAGTTCCTCCACGAGCTTGTTTTGGGCAACCCGTTCCGGCACGTTCTTCGGCACCAGCCCGACGGATTCCAAGGCCTCGGTCAAGCGAGGTCGGAAATGCTGACGCAACCGCTCTTCGGCCTGCTGCGTCGCCGAACGCAACAGGGCCGATAACTGACGCCGGTAGCTGTCCGACAGTCGCACCACAGGCAACCGGGCTGCCGCACTGTGCAAATGCTTCGACATGAGCACATCGCGCTGGCTGGGCAGCGGGCGTTTGATCGGACGTTCGCCCCACGACAGGGCCCATTCGACCAGATCGACCGTGTAGATGCCACGCTCGTAGTCGACGCAGACCTTTTGCAAATCGTAGAGCAGCCGGGCCTCAGCCGTCCAGATGCCATAGGGGGTCTGGTAAACCAGGGCCAGAAGCGTCTCACGCCAAGATTTCAGCTCCTCGTGTGGGATTTCCAGGGCATGTTGCAGGCGACGCAATAGTCGGTCCAGAGTCGTACGGACTGCCGCTCGCGCGCGGAGGGCCGTTTCTCCCGTGGCATACTGGACCGCCCGGGCACGGTGGGTCAGTGACCGCACGATGTTCCCCACTGCGGCTGCTTTTTCCGCCTTGCGCATGAACCGGAGATATTTCTCTTGGTTCGGATGGGACGCGATTGTCACGTGGACTTGCTCGTGCGCCTGCTCATCCTCAACGGCATCTTCCAACTGGTCGCTTGCCGAGACATCAACCGGATCAGGAGCCCCCAGCGGCCGTGTCGCTTGAAAGAGGCAGGTTGCCTCCAGGTCTTGAGCAAGAAGCCGATCGACGGCGGCCAAGTCGTCCAAAGCCGGAAAATAACGAGCCAACAGGCTGGGGACAAAATACCGCAGTTCCAGATACACGGCGGCAAATTCAACGTATGTCTGCACGTCGTCGTAGGGCGGCAGTAGAAACGCTTCATGTTGCAGGACGGCGCGGATCTCGTCGAACTCAACTGGGCCAAGCTGATAGATTCGTTGGCGGACCACGGCGGCGGAAAGTGCTCCCTGACGGATGACGCGATCCAGCGCTTCGTGAATTCGGGCATGGAACAGGAGCCGCCAACAATGAACCAAAGCCTCGTCTGCGCTGACCGTGGCAAGCCTCTCTGGATCCGGTTGGGCGATCAGAATCAGTTTCTCGGCCAACCCCGCTTCGCCACTCAGGGCAACTTCCGCTGGATCAACGATCTGGAGGAACTGTTCGCGCGAGATCAGATAGCTTTTGCGGTGCGGCACTCTCAGCCCCCAGCCAGTCAATTGGCGATCCTGCTTGATAACGCGGCGCAGGATTCGCGGCAGGAGCAATAGCGCCGTGGGATTTGTCGAACGTACCGCGTTTTCCAACTCGGGGAGCGTCAGCGGGGAGCTGTGAAGCCCGCCCCAACGCCTAAAACGGCTCTTCTCTTCAACCGAGGCATTCATCCCAACAGCTGAACTCCAAATAACTTACGGCAGAGAATCAAGGAATTGTAGGTTCTCTCCCACTACCTGTCAACGTAACGGGGCAGACAGTGCAACACTTGGAGGATGCGGCTCCCCCAATCATGGTCCTTCAGGTGGCTGTAGACGTTGGGCCGATCGTTTTCGAAGACTGCTTGAGCCGGCCGGGGCGATCCGTTATCCTACCGGCAGATGAACCGAAGGTCGACTTCTTTAAGGGGTTCAGGCTTGTTTGGGCGAAAAGAGTCTCAAGGTCGCCGTTTAAGATCAACCGCAAGGAGAAACGCCGTGTCCAACCGCATGAGTCGTCGTAAGTTCCTCCGGCAGACCACCGCTTGCGCTGCGGTCACTGCAGCGGCCAACGTGATGATTGTCCCGTCCTGGGCCATATCCCCGAATGAAAAACTCAATGTCGCAGTGATCGGGGTAGCCGGGCGTGGCGCAGCTAATCTGGGTGGGGTGGCGAGCGAAAACATCGTGGCCCTGTGCGACGTGGACAAAAACAACCTGGACGGGGCCGCCAAGCGGTTCCCGCAGGCTAAGCTCTATTCGGACTTCCGCAAGATGCTTCCGGAGGTCGCCCAGCAGATTGACGCGGTGGTTGTCAGCACTCCCGACCACACCCATGCCGCACCAAGCGTGATGGCCATGAAGATGGGCAAACACTGCTACTGCGAGAAACCGCTGACGCATTGCGTGTACGAAGCCCGTCTGATGGCCGATCTTTCCAAAGCGAAACGCCTAGCCACCCAAATGGGCACACAGATCCATGCGGAGGACAATTACCGCCGCGTGGTGGAACTGGTGCAGGCTGGCGTGATTGGTCCAATCCGGGAGGTGCATGTCTGGAGCAGTGCCAGCTATCATGGTGGCAAACGGCCCACGGAAACGCCTCCAGTGCCGGCGAACCTCGACTGGGATCTCTGGCTTGGCCCGGCTCAGTATCGCCCCTACCATCCGGCCTATGTCCCGTTCCGCTGGCGCGGTTGGGCCGATTTCGGCAACGGTGGCCTGGGCGACTTCTTCTGCCATTATTGCGACTTGGCCTTCTGGGCGTTGAAGCTTCGCTATCCGACGACGGTCGTGGCGGAAGGGCCGGAACCTGAAGCCGACTCGTGCCCAGCTTGGTTGATTGTGCACTACGAATTCCCACAGCGCGAGAACCTTCCACCTGTGAGACTCACTTGGTATGACGGTGGAAAGCGGCCGCCGATCCAAAAGGAGCAGAAGCTGCCCGACTGGGGCTCTGGCGTGTTGTTCATTGGGGAGAAGGGGATGCTCCAGGCCGACTATGGGCGACACGTGCTACGGCCGGAAGCGACGTTTGCCGGCTTCCAGCCGCCGCCGCAGACGATTCCGAAGTCGATTGGCCATCACCGCGAGTGGATCGAGGCCTGTAAGACCGGCAGTCCGACGACCTGCAACTTTGATTACTCCGGGCCACTGACCGAAGCCGCATTGCTGGGGACCGTGGCCTATCGCACGGGCGAGAAGCTCCAGTGGGACGGTGCGAACATGAAAGCGACCAACTGTGCGGCGGCCGACAAGTTCATCCGCAAGACTTACCGCGACGGCTGGACACTCTAGTCGAGCCCAAACCAACCCGGCTTTCTTGGACGGTGGTGCTGGTGCAGTGCTTCGGCTTGATGGACGGCGTCGGCCGCTTCGGCGGTCTTATCCAAACGCTTGAGAACGTCAGCCAACGTCAGATAGTTGCGAGCGAGGATCCCGTGTAGGGGAATTGCACGGGAATTGTTTTGCAGGACATCCTTGAAGGCGGCGATGGCTGCTTCAAACGCGGTACGTGCCTCGGGCAGTCGCTTCTGTTCCAGGTAGAGCCCGGCCAGTGATTCCTGGATAACTGCCAACCCAAATCGGTAGGAGAAGTTGCGGGGAAACCGACTGTTGAGTGTCGTTTGTTGTTCGAGTGCCTCACGGAGTTCGCGTTCCGCAGTACCCGGTTCGTTGTCCCAGTGAAGTCCTGCCAGACGAACGCGAATGCCAATCTGAGCCAGGGCATAGTCAGGAACGTTGGGATGTTCGGCGACGAGTTCCCTGGAGATCGCCAGCGCCTTTTCGAGCATTTCATGCGAACGTTTCTCGGTTGCCGTATCAGTCGATTTGGGCGAGAACGGCGGAGCCGAGCCCATTCGTGCATAGGTCTGGGCGAGATCGTAACGATAGTCGGGAACGTTCGGATAGTCGTCCACCAGCTTCTCGAGAATCGCGATGGCCCGGTTCGCAGCATCTGAGCCAGCCTTGAAACTGCGACCGAACGGCTGGAAGGATACCTCGCGGTAGCAGCGAGCCAGGAGGTGGCGATAGTCGGACACAGCCGGATGCTTGGCCACGAGTTGTTCCAGAAGACGGATAGCCCGTTGGAGGTTTTCCAGACGTTCTTCGGGACCAAACGGTGGAAATGTCGGAAGAGAACCCGCGAGTGGGACCGGAGGCGGTCCCCTTTCACCGTCGGGAGGCTCGGGAGGCATGTCAGGAATCTCTAGAGGTGGGCCAAGCTGGCCGGGAGGCGGTTCATAATTGTCTGAAAATGGCCGGGAAGGCGGCTCGTGGGGATGAAATCCTGTTTCATGTGCCCCGCGACGCGGACGCCGCTGACCACCAGGGGCCAACGGCAATGGTCCCAACTCGGCCTCCGCCCCGTGGCCGAGGAAGTAGTACGTGCGAGCCAGCTCGTACTGATACTGAGGCGCAGACTCGGCGAGGGACGCTTTGAGTATCGCAAGGGCGTTCTGGTATTCGGCATGTCCTGCGCCGGCATCATTCGTCGCCGAATAGACGTTTCCTAGTTCATTGTGAATTCTTGCGATTTCCGTTTGAAGCTCTACATCGTCTGGCATAGTCTCAGCGAGTCGTGTGTACAACTCGATGGCACGCGAGTATGCCGCTTTCGATTCATCGTACTGTCCGAGTCGCTGGCGAATGTCGCCCACGCGACGATTGGCCGCGGCAACTTTACGCCGCAGCCGGGCATCGCCGCCACCTTGGTCGGCCAAGCGGTCGTAAAAAGCCAGCAGGTGTTCCAGCAGGGACGCCGCCTCTTTGGACAGCACCGGTTGGACCGGAACAGTAATCTCCTCTCCTTCGTCATCCACAACAACCATGGCAGAAGTCGGAACCGCACGTTCCGGGGCAAACTGCTGAAAGATGTTGTCCAAGGCTTCCAGGGCAAGGGCCGAGATATCTTCTGCCTTCTTGCGCTGATTGGCTGTCCGTAGATAACCGACACTGGCGACAACGGCCACAAGGACAAGCAGGACTAGCGTACTGGCGGCAAAACTTGCTAACGCCCGATTGCGCCGCGACCAACGCCAAAGCCGTTCGGACAAAGAGGCTCGACGTGCGGATATCGGGCGATCTTCCAAAAATCGCTCCAAATCGCGGGCCAAGTCCGCGGCCGATTGATAACGGTCAGCCGGTTCCCGAGCGATCGCCTTGAGGACAATCGTTTCCAGGTCCCGAGGAATTGCCGGATTGAGTCTACGCGGCCCGAGAGGACGTTCCTGAGTGATCTTGTGGATCAGATGACCACGGCTGGCATCGGTGAAAGCGGGCTGCAACGTAAGCAACTCATACAGCGTCAGGCCAAGGCTGTAGACATCGCTTCGTGCATCGACCTGGCCGGTAAACTGCTCGGGGGCCATGTAGCGCAGGGTTCCGGCCAACATGCCAGTTTGGCTGACGTGGTCCTGGTCCAGAACCTTGGCCAGACCAAAATCGGTAATCCACACAATCCCTTGCGAATCGAGGACTAAATTGGCCGGCTTGATGTCGCGGTGCAGCGTGTGGTGGACATGGGCATAATGGAGTGCGTCGGCTACTTGCATTCCGATCATGGCGACGCTTCGCCAATAGGACGCTCCGAACCGGCATGCCTGGTCTTGGGGCCGTTCTGACTGCTCGGACTCGTCGTTCTTCCCGAACCGTCCTTCGACCAAGAGGTTGGCAAAGCGAATTGCCTCCTTCGTAGGTTCTGAGGTGTGGAGCGACGCCGCGGTAGTCTGCACAGTCCCTTCGGAGGTGCGGAGTCGGTTTAGCTGGGTGAGCACCGCATCGAGGCCGACCCCCCGGATCAACTGCATAACGATGTAATGGATCCCCTCCTGTTCCCCCACGCCAAACAAGGGGACGATGTTCGTATGGTGCAGCCGGGCAGCCGTTTGGGCTTCCCGCTGAAAGCGTTGCAACTGCTTAGAGTCCAAGAGTGCCTGGCGGGGCAGCACCTTGACGGCCACGTGGCGTCCTAAGGACTCTTGGAACGCCTCGAAGACAATTCCCATGCCGCCGCGTCCGATTTCACCCAGGATGCGGAAATCCCCAAGGCGTTCCAGACGGAGCGGCCCTAACGATGCGAGGCCGCTTTGGGGGCCTTCGCGATGCGCCTTGAGGCGTTCAATCGCCGCGATGGTGGGGAAGAATTCCTCGATTTCGCTGGCCAGATCGGGATACTGGGCCACGTATTCGGAGATAGACGGATATTCCCCGCGACGCTGCCGTTCCATGAACTCGGCGGCCAAGACTTCCAACGGGTCTCGATTGTCATCGTTGCAATGACCCATTTCGCTATCCCTCGAACAGTCCGGGGAGGTGAGCCAAAGCCGCCTTGAGGCGTTTTAGGGCACGTACGTAACGAATGCTGGCCGCCTTCTGCTGAATTCCCAACACTTCGGCGACTTCACTGTTGGTAAGTTCCTCGAAATGCCGCAGAGCCAAAACCTCTTGGTCCAACGGTTCCAAGGTGGCAATGGCCTGTTCGACCTGGTTGAACAATTCCGCTCGCACCGCCGCCTGACTGGGCGACGTGCAATTGCCCGTCAGAAACGCGACGAGAGAGGCCGAGGTTGTTTGGGAATTGTCTATTGCGCGACCGCCAACCTCGCGGTCAGCATCCCGCATCTGTACGCCAAGGTGATGGCGGTGAACATCGGTCAACGTCTGTAGTACGATCATCCGCAGCCAGACAAACGGAGACATCGGCGCTGCGTTGCCGTAGTGGGCCAAACGTTGAACGGCTGCCAAATAGGCCTCTTGGAGCACATCATCCGGGTCGACGCGACCCAACAGACGCCGGTCTATCCGGAAGCCCACGAGACGCCACAGACGGTCTCGGTACTGCGAAAATAAGGTCGCCAGAACCTCGCGATCGCCGCTCCTTAAGCGGGCCACCAGTTCGACGGGGGTCTCCTCAGTGTCAGGCATACATCATTGTTCCATCTATTCTTACACGGACGCGGCTATCTCCAGTCTACACCGGGGGCCGGAAGTTTGCCCATCGGCTTTTGCTGGAACGAAAACACCAACGATGCTGGCGAGCTGGGGGGACGGGCCTGCTCTGTAAGTAACCACTAGACATGGAGATAACGACGCTCTCCGGAATTGCAAGGCAACGCAGAACCGCACGACAGCCGCTGTGGTGGGGGAAGGGAATTGTCGATCTTACGGCTGTAGAAAATCGTCCCCCCTTATCGTTTACCAATCAAGCCGATGAGGCTCCGCCGTCGCCGCAGTTGAGGACTATAACAACGGACCGGGACTATGGATCAGGGATTGCAACAAACATGGCTACAACTCCTGGAATCGGTATCCCCCCAGCAGAATGTGTGCGCGATGGCGGTAGGCGTCCATATGGTGGTTGCCGGGATCGTCGGCCTCTATCTGCGGATGCTTTACCAACGCTATAGCCTGTCGGCCTCCGATTCTAACGCGATCACGCGCGTTTTCCCGCTACTGACGGTGATTACCACGGCCGTGATCGGCGTGGTCAAAGCGTCGCTTGCCCTCTCGCTGGGATTCGTGGGTGCTCTGGCGTTGGTTCGCTTTCGGTCGGCAATCAAGGAGCCCGAAGAACTGGTCTACTTATTTCTCTGCGTGGCGGTTGGACTGACACTCGGGGCGGAGGCCCCGCTGCTAGCCTTCCTGTTGGTGGCGATGATCAGCATCTTGGCATGGATCATGCACTTTCAGGGACAGCGCGGAGGGTGTCACAGCCTGCTTCTGACGATCACAGGAGACTCCGAGACCGATTTTTGCGAGGGACAGGCGGGAGTGTTTTCGGCCGTCAATGAATTGGTGGGACCGCACACGGTCCAACGTCTCGATATGGAAAACGGCCATGGACAGATCCGCTTGGTGCTGCGGCGGACCGACCCAGCGCACGCCGCGCAACTGGTGACCCAACTCAAGCGGAGACTGCCCGGCTGCGAGTTCTCGTATGTGAATCTCAATTCATCCTTCTAGCAGTTGTCGTGAGGCGACATGATCGCGATTCAGGCTCCGAGCTGCACGCAGGCGCCAACCCTTGAGCTGGTCGATGTTGATTCGCATCGCCTGGATTTGGCAAGACGGCGGGAGTTGAAGTTCACCCTCTATCATCCCGATCTCGGCTCTTTGCGCCGTTTACTGGAGGGTAATGGCAAACGGCAGGTCTTCCGGCGGAACGTCTCGACCGTTCGTACCGTGTACTTCGACGATGCCCTTTTGTCCGCCTGTCATGCGAACCTGGATGGGCTTGGCAAGCGGCGGAAATTGCGACTCCGCTGGTACGATTCACCGCTGCCGGGAACCGAGTGCTACCTGGAAATCAAGTGGCGCGACAATCGCGTCACCGGCAAGCATCGTATGCATCTCCGGGCGAGTGAGATGGTGGGAAATTGGACTTATAAGACGTTGTGGGCCAGACTCGCCACCGTCGTTCCTCAACAACATTTGCCGACGTTATTCCAGTTTCCGGAGCCTGTGCTTTTGGTCGAGTACCAACGCGAACATTTCGTTTCGATCGACGGACACTTGCGCGTGACGCTTGACTATGACATCGCCTACTTCGATCAGACCGGCAAGCAGCGGATTTCGACCTCGTTTGGCCTCCGACACGATGGACTGGTGGTCTTAGAGGGCAAAACGCCCATCGGTTATGAAAACCAACTCCGCATGTTCCTGCGCCCGTTTTCGGGCCGTGTCACCAGGTGTTCCAAATACACGCAAGGATGCCAGAAGTTTGGCTTGGTTCGGGAGTAACGCTTCAATCCGGTAACTTGTGCGTCGTTGTGCTGGGCGAACCGGCAAGATGAGATCCGTTCGCCGTATGGTTCATCCAAGCTTTGGTCAAAGGAGCCAGTGAATGCGCCAATTTGTGCTATACTTCCTAGCATTCACCGTGATGGTAACCGTGGCGGTGGTATGTTCTTTTCAAGAGGCCCAGTCGCAACCCCCTCCGGGAACGCCGCCGTTCGACATGCAGCCACCTCCCGGCATGCCACCGATGGGCGATGGACGGATGGACGGCTTCCGGCTGCCATCGCCTCCACTACTCGGTGCGCTAGACACCAATCATGATGGAGAACTGTCCAGCGAAGAGATCTCGTCCGCTGCTTCCGCACTCAGCGGCCTCGACAAGGATAAGAATGGAGAACTCACCGAGAACGAAATCGGTTCGAATTTTCCCGGGTTCAATCGCAACTGGAGACGTTCAGGCGGCGGACGTGGAGGACCGGTAGGTCTACCAGGGGGGCCGGGAGATGGGCAGTCCGTCAGACTTGTCGAACGCTTTGACGCCGATCAGGACGGGATGCTCAACCAGCAGGAGAGGGCGAAGGCCCGAGCATTCTTGAGAGAAAACCGCGGGGGAATACTTGGTCATGGTCCCGGCGGTCCCTTCGGCGGACGCGGACCGAACGACGAACAGAGCTCCCGAGTCAAACCGGGAAAGCACATCTCGCCGGAAAACGTCAAGCAATATTCCAACGCCGACCTCTACGACCCACAGGTCTTGCGCACACTCTTTTTCGAGTTTGAAAACCCTGATTGGGAAGACGAGTTGGCCGACTTGCATCGGACCGACGTTGAAGTGCCGGCGACGCTCGTTGTTGATGGTACGACGTATAAGAATGTCGGCATGCGATTTCGCGGGATGTCGTCGTACAATGTGCCTCAGGGAAAGAAACGTTCGTTCAATGTGAGCCTTGATTGGGTGGATAAGGACCAGAATTTGCTGGGCTACCGAACCCTGAACCTGCTGAACTCCTACGGCGATCCTTCCTTCCTGCGAACCGTGTTGTTTGACCATGTCGCGCAACACTATTTGCCAACATGTCGGGCGAATCTGGTCCGGGTGGTCATCAACGGAGAGAACTGGGGGATTTACGTCAACGAAGAGCAGTTCAACAAGGATTTCACAAAACGCTGGTTTGGCACGCGCGGGGGTGTTTGTTGGAAAGTGCCCGCCAACTTCAGTGGAACGGGAGCCCTGGTTTTCCATGGAGACGATCCGGCCAACTACCGGGGGCTCTACGAGGTGAAAGCCAAGGATGAGACTCGGGCTTGGAGCGACCTGATTGCCTTGTGCAAGCAATTGGACCAGTTGCCCGACGACAAACTGGAGACTGAGCTTGACCGGGTACTGAACGTGGATCGAACGCTTTGGTTCTTGGCGATCGACAACGTCTTCATGGACGAGGACGGCTACTTCAGCCGCGGTAGTGACTATTCGATCTATCAGGATCCCCAGTTTCAGCGATTCCATGTCTTGCCACGAGATAGCAACGAGACGTTCCGCTACCATGGCGGCGGCCCCGGAGGGCCGAGGGGACGCGGCGGTTTCGGAGGCTTTGGCTTGCGCAGGGGTGGGAGCTTCGAGGGAGAAAACGCAAACCGGGCCTCGCTCGACCCGTTTAGCGGGATTGACAGTGATATGCGCCCCTTGATTCGCCGGTTGTTGTCAAACCGGAATTTGCGGGCACGCTATCTGGCCCACATGCGAACGATCGTCAACGAGTGGCTTGACTGGAAGGTCCTGGAGCCGATCTTTGAAGACTACCGGGGTTTGATCGTCGAAGATGTGATGTCGGACATGCATAATCTGTCGTCCTTTGCCGACTTCTTCGATGCTGACATCGCTGAACCGACCGGCGGAGGCCCCTTCGGCGTCCCGCCGGGAATCAAGCGATTTGTCGAAGACCGTCGCAAGTTCTTGTTGAGTTGTCCAGAGCTTGCTAAGCCATGCCCCGTGATTCGGTCGGTCGAACTTCCATTCGGTTCTCACGTGGGAGCACCGGTACAGGTCATAGCTAAGGTTACCGATGACGTGCCGGTGGAAACCGTCCTTCTCCACTATGCGGTAGGCCGAGAGGCTCCGTTCCGGAAGATCGTGATGAAACGCGATGCCACACCGAGCGGCTCGGGTACGCAATGCTATTCGGGCGTCATTCCTGCCGTCCGCGCGAAGGACAAGGTGTATTACTATGTTGAGGCCCGAGCTGAGCTGGACATCGGCACAACAACGTTTAGCCCGGCACGGTCGGAGATGGGGGCGCTTGTCTATGGCGGAGAGACTACTGCCGCCGCGGGAAAGAACCGCAAAAGTCGTGACAAAGAGTGAGGGGACCCAGTTCCAAACCATGAGCACGTTAATTGGAGGACTCTCGATGAATTCGTTCAAAATCCAAACACTTACGGCCGTTCTATTGTCCGGTTTCAGTGCGATGTCATTCGGGCAACCTCCACGTGGAGGTGAAGGCGGGATGCGAATGATGCCTCGCGGATTCGGCCCGCCCGTGTTCGCTTTGTACGAAGCACTCGACACGAATCACGATGGCAGCCTCTCGTCCGAGGAAATCAAAACGGCAACCGAGTCACTCAAGAAGCTCGACAAAGATGGCGACGGAAAACTAAGCGCCGAGGAGATCGGCTGGCCGCCGCGACGGCCTAGCGGGATACCTGGCGAGCCTGGTGGACCTGGTGGACCCTTCGGTGCTGAGGTTGGTACCAGCAGCTTTGCCGAGCGGTTAATGAACCGGGATGCTAACGGAGATGGCGAAGTGACCGCCAAGGAATTGCCCAAGTCGATGCGATTACTCGTTCCCCTCTGTGATATCAACAAGGACGACGCCATCAACAGGAGTGAGGCCGAGCAACTTGAGCAGCGTCTTAGAACGTGTTTTGAAATTCAGTATTGAGCTTTTGCGAGGCGTTTGGACATCAG
>CAZLDQ010000158.1:0-13516 GCA_964558295.1 uncultured Planctomycetaceae bacterium
CTGTTGCTTAACCGACCCCGGGCTTTGTGCCACTTCCGTTGAAACAAAACATCCGGCACTCCGCCTTCGGAGCAACCGAATGTGTTGCCTGAAGCAATCCAAGGCAGCGATGGCCTTGCAATGGCCCAAGTTTCGGCTATCGTGGTAGGCGTCCCCGACACCAGCCGAGGAATCGCTCTTCGTTCGAAAGGGATACGGAACATGTTACGTCTCATCCTGTTGGTAGTCTTCCTCCTAGCCACTCCCATACTCTCTGCCCAATCTTTCCATGCCGAGCAGGGCGGCTACGTCTTGAAACAGCATGACCAGTACATCCGGTTCGCCAACGGCCGATGGTCGGCCGGGATTGAGGGTGGGGCCAGGATTCAGTGCCACCTTTTCTTCTGGCACGACAACTGGGTCTACGAAACGATGGCGGGCGGCGTCGTCCAGACGGGTCCGACTCTTGAAGCCGACGGCAGCCTCCGCCTACAAGGCGTCTTCTCCGCCCGCGAAAACTCGGCTCCCATGAAGTATTCCTGCCAGATGCACCCCACGGCAGAAGGCGTGCGAGTACGCTGCGAATTGGAGAAAACCGGACCACTGCCATTAGCCAGCGGAATCTGGATGCACGTGTCTGCGGCGCGAGACCAGTTTAACGGAAATGAGCGGGTCTGGGCAAGTCCCACGTGGATCGGCTCCATCTCCTCCAATATTCATGCGGCCACCGACAAGTTCTACCTTGAACTGCACAAAGGCCGCTGCGTCTGCCTGGGCGTGCCGAAGCTTGGCGAGATCAACACTGAAGGTTCGAAAGCGTCGTATATCTTCCGGCAGAACCTGTTGCGTCGGGACTTCGAAATCGGCCAGAAGCCGGTAGTCGAGTTCACAGTCTCTTTCGTCAATCTACCCACAAGTCTTCCTGGTGAGACCAAGCCGATGCGTGAGTCGTTGCGGCTCACCGGCGTAAAGGCCGACCGCGAGCAAGTTCCCCAGTTCGAGCGATTGGAGTTGGGCGTCCACCTGGGAGCCACGTATGATAACCCCTACGATCCCGAGGAGATCAGCCTCGACGCAATCTTCAGGACTCCCTCCGGTCGGGAATTGATTGTGCCAGGCTTCTTCCTGGTGGCCCACCAGCGACAGGTCAATGATGGTTCCGAGCTGATGATCCCACGCGATAACGGCTCCTGGAAAGTCCGGTTTACGCCGACAGAGCAGGGACGGTACACCTGGCGGCTGAAGCTCCGAGATCGTACGGGCGAGACCACTGGGGGCGAAGGGAGCTTCGAGGCTATCGCCCCTCTCACCCCCGGCTTTGTGCGCATCAGCAAAGCCGATCCACACTACCTGGCGTTCGACAACGGTAAGGGCTTTTTTCCCATCGGTCATAACTTGCCGATCTACCACACCACGGGCCAGCTTGGCGAGGAGGCGATGCGCAAGTTCGCCGCTGCGAAGGAGAATTTCAATCGTTGGTGGATGAGTTCTTCCGGTTTCGGCATCGAGTGGTGCGACAAGCTTGGCTGGTACCGTCAGGATGCAGCAGCCCGGGTAGATCTGGTGCTCGACCTGGCTCACGAGTTGGGCCTGTATTACATGATGTGCATGGACACCCATCAGGACTTCCGACAGCAAGGCTGGGAGGTCAACCCATTCAACGCAAAGCGGGGCGGGCCCTGCCAGACACCGGCTGACTGGTTCACCAACGAGACGGCCAGGAAACTTTACCGGAAGCGGCTTCGCTACACGGTCGCCCGTTGGGGCTACAGCCCGAATGTGCTCTGCTGGGAGTTCGGCAATGAAATGGAGGGCTGGGCCAATTCGCCCGACACCATCAAGCTTCCCTGGCACAAGGAGATGTCGGACTACCTTCGGTCGATCGATCCCTTCGGACATCTAATCACGACCAGCTTCTGGAGTAAGACCGGACCAGAAGAGTATTGGAAGCTCAAGAACATCGACATCGTACAAACCCACTGCTACACGAACGATGACGCTAACGTGGCTGATCGTGTGCGCAACTACTGCCTGCATCAGTGGGAACGGTTTTCCAAGCCGCATATCTTCGGTGAGTTCGGCATCCGCAGCCATGCCTCGACGGCCGACAAAGATCCAGAAGGCTGGGCAATCCACAACTCCCTTTGGGCCGGCCTGTTCAGTTTCTCGGCCGGAGGTCCCATGCCTTGGTGGCATGAGAACTACTTGGACAAGCTTGACCTGTACTTCCACTTCACGGCTCTGGCCAACTTCACCGCTGACCTCCCCCTAGGCACAGCTCGGTGGGAACCACTTGAAACGACCACGCCCGAGTACCAAGACAAGAGCCGTCCCCACGACGTCCGAGATGTCGCAATTAGTCCGCTAAGCAGTTGGGGCCGACCCAAGCATAACGAATTCGTCGTTGAACGCGATGGAAGTATTCAGGACGAACGCACCCCGCAACGGCTTCTCCATGGGAGCAGCCATCGAAGCCTGAAGAATCCGCCGACGTTCCTCGTCAACTACCCCCAGCCGGGCAAATTCATTGTTCACGTTCAAAGTGTCTCCAGCTCTGGGCTATTGCGAGTATGGATCGACGACCATCAGCAACTCGAACGAGAGCTGCCGTGTGGCCAAGGGCTAGGCAAAGAGAGCGTTTTTCGGCCGCAATGGAAGATCTGGGAAACCACCTACGACGAGGACATCACCGTCGACGTACCGGCCGGGAAACACCGGATTCGTATCGAGAATTTCGGCCACGACTGGGTTGCCGTGAGCAGTTACCGGTTCACTGGCTGCAAGATCCTCGACCGTCCCAACGTGCTTGTCTGCGGCATGAAGACCCCAAAATTGGCCTTGCTCTGGTTGCAGAATAAGGAAAGCTCCTGGTACAACCATGCTGGTAACGGGAAACTGGGACAGGTGGATCGATTTATGTTCTCCGTGACTGGGCTGAACGACGGTAAGTACCGATTGGAGTGGTGGGACACCTGGAAGGGAATGCTCCTTCGAGACGAAGAGGTTGACGTCCGAAACAGCATGTTGACGCTAAAAGTCCCGGCCTTGACAACCGATGTCGCATTGAAGTTGCAAACCAGATAATGTCCCCGGCATTCGCTTTCTCCCCTCAGCACCGCCAGAAGACTCGCCCCATGATCCGCCAACTGATAACAGCATTGGGCCTCATTGCGTGCAGCGTACCGCTTCCCACCCTCCACGGCGAAGAACCGCACACCGTCGAACAGGCCGTGGCTTGGCTCCGAGCCAAATCCAGCGAGATGATCGCGGCGAGTCGGCGCACCATGAACAACGGTGTAACCGCCTTCCCCCCACAAGTCGGCAGCGGCTACGAGGCATTCTGGCTCCGCGACTACGCCTACATGCTCGAAGGCTGCCCGGAAGCATTTTCCGATAAGGAATTACGCGACGCCTGTTTAGTCTTCGTCAACGCCCAGCAGGCAGACGGAGCTTGTGTCGACTGCGTGAAGTTCGATGGCACACCGATCTACAAGCCCGGCTACGGCCACATGGGCGAGAATCCTGTGGCCGATGGCTCCCAGTTCACTGTCGATGTGGCTTGGCATACGCATCGCCGGCTCCAGGATCGTCAATTGGTCCAACAGATCATTGACCGGCTGGTTAAGGCGATGGAGATCGTCCCGCGAAATCGCACCAGCGGCCTTGTCGTGATCGATCCAGGCAAAGCTTGGGATCGGTGTCCGTACGGATTCACCGACACGGTGCGAAAGAAAGGCGAAGTGTTGTTCTGCTCACTGCTTTACGTTCAAGCGGCTCGACAGTTGGCCGATCTGCTTGGTTTTATCGAGCGGACAGAACAGGCGCAAACATGGCGTCATGAGGCGGATCGCGTTGCAGCAAGTGTCCGCGATACCTTTTGGGATGAAGCGGTTGGACTCTTCCGGGCAGCCACGGTCCAATGCCGGGAGCACGACCTCTGGGGCTCAGCGTTTGCCGTTTATCTTGGAGTGGCCACACCTCAACAAACCCTTGCAATAGCCACTTACTTCAAAGCACACTATCCTCAGATCGTCCAGCGAGGCCAACTCCGCCACCTGCCTGGCAGTGTCTACTGGGAAAAAGCCGGTCCCAAAGACAAATATCAAAACGGCGGCTACTGGGCCACCCCCGTCGGCTGGTTCGTTTACACCCTGGATCTGGTAGATCCACAACTGGCAGACCAAACCCTCCTCGATTTGGTGAACGATTTTCAGCGCCGTGGTGTCACTGAATGGGTGTTTGGTGAGTACACGGCCGTACCCAACTATCTGGCCAGTGCTACGATGCCACTGGTCGGCGTGGAACGGATGCTTGAACGACGACAAACAAGCAAACAGGAGCCGTGAATGGTACTGTTCGATGAGGTTTAATGGAAGTGAAGTGAACCACATGGGATTGACGAAGCTAGTTGATGACTACCTTGCAGGGCCCGAGGTCTTGCGTAAGGCAGTGGCGGGGATGACGTCGGAACAAGTCAAAATCCGGCCGATTCCTGGGAAAATGTCGACTTTGGAAGTCGTTTGCCATCTTGCCGACTTTGAGATTATCTATGCCGACCGAATCAAGCGAATGATCGCCGAAGAGAATCCGCCCCTGCGTGGCGGAGATCCCAATCTCTTTGCTGCCCGGCTGGCCTATCACGACCGCAATCTCGAAGAGGAGTTGACGCTCATCGAGATGATCCGCCGGCAAATCGCGAGAATCTTGCGAACACTCAAGCCAGAGGATCTTCAGCGTCAGGGGCTTCACTCCGAGAGCGGGCCGATGACCTTGGAGGCGATGGTCGCGAGGATCAGCGGCCATATTCCCCATCATGTACGGTATATTGAGGAAAAGCGAAGAGCGATTGGACTCACATAAGGATTCCAGCCTGACAGCTGCCAGCTTTTGGATAAAGGACTTGACTTCGCCAGATGAATCCGATTCAAGAACACTTCAAGCACGATCGTTTCGCTGCAAAAAATGGCATTGAGATCGTGGAGTTACGCCCCGGTTACGCCAAATCGCAGATGGTCGTGACCGAACAGCATCTTAACAGCATTGGCACGGTGCAGGGCGGAGCTTTGTTTACCTTGGCCGATCTGGCGTTTGCCGGAGCCTCAAATTCAGCCGGTATGTTGGCCGTAGGCTTGAACATGACCATCTCTTGCCTCAAGGCAGTGAATGCAGGCATGCTCCAAGCGGAGGCGACGGAAGTCGCGAGAAGCAAGCGGGTCTCGACCTGTATGGTCCGCGTGACCGATGACGAAGGTGATCTGGTCGCCTTGTTTCAAGGAACCGCATATGTGAAAAGCGGACCGTTCCCGCCCGAATCGGCCACAGGATGACTTTCATGGAGCCAGACGGTTCACTCGGCGATAAAGGGTGTCGCGTTCCACGGGCTCACAGCCGGCTTCACGAATCAGGCGGCAAAGCTCTTCAACCGAGAGAATCTGCGGGGTCTTGGAGCCGGCCTCATGGTGAATCAACTCGTGGCGGACCGTGCCGTCGAGATCGTCGGCGCCGTAGGCCAGGGCTGCTTGGGCCGTACCGATTCCCAGGGAGATCCAGTAGGCTTTGATGTGGTCGAAGTTGTCGAGCATCAGGCGGCTAACAGCCACCGTTCGCAGAGCCAGAAGGCCCGATGGTGGTTTCAGATGGGCCAAGCGAGTCCCCTCCGGATGAAAGGAGAGCGGAATGAAGGTCTGGAATCCGCCGGTCTCGTCCTGCAGTTCACGTAAACGGATCAGATGGTCGATCCGATGCCCCGCCTTTTCCAAATGGCCGTAGAGCATCGTGGCCGTCGTGCGCAGCCCAAGCTCGTGGGCCGTGCGGTGGACGGCAAGCCACGCCTCAGCGTCGATCTTGCGAGGCGCCAGCTGGCGGCGAATCGCGGGGTCAAACAACTCTGCCCCGCCGCCTGGTAAGCTACCCAGCCCAGCGTTGACAAACTCTTCCAAAATCGAACGGACCGGACGTTTCGCAATCTGAGCAAACCACGCAATCTCCACGGCGGTCCACGCCTTCAGGTGCAACTGCGGATATGCCTCGTGCAGACCGCGAATGATCTCCAGGTACCAGGAAAATGGCATTTCCGGATGGATACCGCCGACAATGTGCAATTCCGTGCAACCATTGTCCATGGCCTCCTGCCCCCGGGCCAGGATCTCGTCCCAGCTCATCACATACGCACGGGCATCGCCCGGATCACAACTGTAAGCACACAGCGGGCAACGGAGAAGGCAGATGTTCGTCGGATTCAGATGGGCATTGATATTATAGTAGGCCAGCTTGCCATTCTTCCGTTCCCGCACCAGGTTGGCCAACACCCCGACGGCATGCAGATCAACTTCAGGAGTAAAGAGGTATTCTCCCTCTGCGGCCGAGAGTCGTTCACCGGAGAGGACTTTGTCACGGATGGTTGCGAGGGTCTTCATGGTTTCTGGTTATCGTCTATTGGCTATTAGCGCCCAACACCGCCCCCTTCGGTAATGTTCGTCGCGATCGATATACAAAACCATCGCATCTGGCTGGTCAAACCATAAATCGGGAATCCCCTCGTCATTGAGTATGTTATGAACATCAGCCTGTCTACATTCTCCCAGACCTTACTGAAAGCTGACTGCCTTCTAGACAACCAAGTCAATTGCCCCCATCACAAACAATCCAATGCTCACCACCACATTGACATGAAAAAAGGCTTGATTGACGCGTCGGAGATCATCGGGCCGAACCAAACGATGCTCGTAAGTCAGTAGTGCCCCAATAGCCATCACCCCAGCCAAATAAACCCAGCGAAACTCCGGATAAACCAGTGGCAGAATCAACAGCATCACAACCATGCCCAGGTGAACCAATGCAGCGAGCCGCAAAGCCCGAGCAACTCCCCATCGAGCGGGAACGCTATGGAGCCGCATCTTCGTGTCGAATTCCACGTCCTGACAGGCATAAATGATGTCAAAACCGCTGACCCAAAGTACAACGGCCATTCCCAACACGATCGGAGGCCAAGCTATCTCCGCACGCAGGGCGACCCAAGCGGCCAACGGAGCCATCGCGAGAGCCGCCCCCAGCCAGAAATGGGAAAGAAGCGTAAACCGCTTCGTAAGGCTATAAGCAAACAGGAACAACAGCACCGGCAACGAAGCGTATAGCGGCCACGGGTTCTGTGGAAGAAACAGTAGTGTCCCGGCAACGAAGCCAAGTGATGCGATCACCGTAAAAGACACCACGCTCCCGACACTGAGCACCCCAGCCGGGAGATGCCGGTCCTTGGTTCGCGGATTCAGCGCATCGATCCGCCGATCGACCAGCCGATTGAACGCCATCGCCGCACTCCGTGTACAGACCATGCAGACGAGAATTCCCGCCAACTCCTGCCAGCGAAAGGGAACCGGTGATTCGCTCCGTAAATTCGCCGCCCAAGCCATAACCGCCGCCAACAGGGCAAACGGTAACGCAAATAGCGTGTGGCTGAAGCGGATCATTTCCAGCAACTGACGAATACGGCAAAAAACGACAAGCATGAGGTTTTCCGAAGTGCGTGGAAAGTACACAGTACGCAGAATTCCGGCACTCAATAGAGCATCAGCCAATGTTCACCATGGCAATAGCTCCTCTTCAACTACTCACTACCCACTGTCTATCCACTCCTCTTAATTTTAATTTCCCCAGCGGCGGATCAACGTATTCTGCACATGCAACTGATCGCAGATCCGGCCAACGATGAAATCGACTAGGTCCTGAATCGTGGTGACACCGTGATAGAAACCGGGCATGGCAGGCAAGATGACGGCTCCAGCTTTCGCCGCGCGCGTCATGTTTTCCAGTTGCACCAACGACAACGGCGTTTCGCGGGGAACGAGAATCAACTTGCGATGCTCTTTAAGATGGACTTCAGCGGCACGGTGAATCAGATTGGCCGTGGTCGCGTAGACGATCGCACTCAACGTCCCCCCCGAACAAGGGCAAACGACCATGCCGTCAGTCAGAAAAGAACCGCTGGCGATCGGTGCCATGTAGTCACGGTAATGGTGGTAACGAATCTGGCCTTGCTCGCCTGAGGCCACAGAGAGCACGCTGCTTTCTTCGCTGGAGATCCCAGCCAGTGTGCGGACCATCTGAAGCTTGGGATCGGTAGCGTGGAGTTTGTCGCCAAGCATCAGCATCGATGGATGGAAGTTCTCCAAATCCACCGTCAGTTCCAGTTCTTGCTTCAACACGGCCTGGGCAGCAGCGCTGATGGTCAGATGCACGTCACATCCGGCAGCTAACAAGACTTCCACCAGTCGTATCGAATAGGCGACTCCGCTCGCTCCGGTAATGGCGACGACAATGTTACGTTTCATTTGACCCCTACATACAAAACTGCAATTCCTAGCGTGAAGCGATGGTAGCGGACCTGCCTCAGGCCGGCACACTGCATCCGCTGGGCAAAGGCCTCATATTGTGGAAACTCCCCAACACTCGTTGGCAGGTAGTCGTATGCCGCCTGCCGATTCCGCGTCAAGGTCTGCCCAATCCGCGGCACAACATGGCGGAAGTACCAGGCATAGAGGAAACGCCAAGGCCATATGTGAGGCATGGCGAACTCCAGCACCGCCACGCGGCCCCCCGGCTGGCAGACTCGAGTCATCTCCCGCAGCCCCTGATCCGTATCGCTCACGTTGCGCAACCCGAACGCCACGCAGACGACTTGAAACGTGTCATCGGAAAACGGCAACTGCTGGGCGTCAGCCTCGACCAGACAGACTTTCTCGCTGGCCCCAGCCTGACAAAGCTTCTCCTGTCCCACGGCCAACATCGGACGGGTAAAGTCAGCACCTACGACTCGAATGCGTTTCCCGCTCGCACGCCAGTAGGCCAAGGCCAGGTCGCCTGTCCCGGTACACACATCGAGAACCGGACCTTCACCACTTGGGGGAACTAGCTTGACCGTCCGGCGCCGCCAGTGTTGATCGACGCCCGCAGAGAGCAAGCGGTTCAACAGATCGTAGCGTCCGGCGATTTCGCCGAACATCTGTCGAATACGGGATGCGGATTTGTCGACAGGCATGCTTCGGTCAGACTTGCTCTGGTACGGAGCCGAGGCCATATTCGTCCCACCGCTCGGTAACCAAGCGACGCACGGCCTCGGGCATCGCCGCAACCACCGCCGGCCGCCCCCGCCGTTCCTCCGGCAGTTTCACCGTAGCGTCGATTGCCATTCGGTGAGGAAGGGAGTCCAGTGAGGCAACCGGATCTCGCGGGTCCTGCGGCCCCTGCTGAAAGAATACCTCATGCCCCAGATCGACATGGGTGGAAATCGCCGTCCAGACCTGCTTCTCATCCTGGACATCAACATCCTCGTCGACGATCACCAGAACCTTGGCCAACATGAACTGCCGCAAGCCCCACAGCGCCGCGGCGACCCGCCGGGCTTGGCCAGGGTACACCTTTCGGATCGCCGCAAAGACCCAATGACGTGCTGCTCCAAACTGCGGTAATGCAAGGTCCACCAGCTCCGGAATCGCCAACTGAACCAGTGGCAAGAACGCTTGGTGGAGAAACCGATTGACGACACAGGCTTCATCCGGTGACGGCCCCGGAATCATCGCCGACACCACGGAATTCGCCCGATGAGTGACTGCCGTGACGTGCATCACCGGTGCCGGACGCGAATATTCATAATACCCCCCGGAAGTACTCAAGGGACCGGTGTCCACAGGCGGTTCCACCGGATCCACGTAGCCTTCGATAACCACCTCGGCATCGGCCGGCACCTCCAGGCCAATCGTGCGACATTTCACCAGTTCCCGGGTTCTTCCTCGCAAAAGCCCGGCGACCGCCGACACATCCATTTGAGAGGGCAGGGGAGCCATAGCGGCCAACAGCCCAACCGGATCGCCTCCCAGCACCGCAGCTACCGGCATTCGCTGCCCCCGCTGACGGAACTCCAAGAGTAGCCGTGCAGGCTCGTCATAGGGCAACCAACACACAGCGAGACGGTTCCGATCCAGCACGCGCAGGTCGTAGCGTCCCACCAAAGTCCGATTCGACTCGGCTTGGGCCGTGAAAAGCTGCGCGGCGGTCAGTTGCCGTCCCAGCTCTTCAGGCCCCGACTGGACCGCGGGAAGTTCCCCCAAGTCTACATCGCGGGCCAACCGGACCACCTGTTGAGATACCCCCGTCTTAACCAAACGCGGCGGAACTCGGCCAACCACTGCTCGCGAGGGGAACGGCCGAAGCCTCTCCAACCAGCCTTCAGGTTCGGCCGGTTCCACCAGTTCAGCAATCTGCTTGGAAAGCTGTTCGACCGATTCAATCCCAAGGGCACGACATAGGCGAGACTCGGTGCCCAGCAGATTAGTCACCAGAGGGGTCTCATGTCCGCGGATTCTTCCGAAAAGAAGGGCAGCCCCCCCTGATTGGCTAATCCGACGCGTGACCTCGGCCACCTCTAAGACGGGATCAACGTCGGCCGTAACAAGGAATAACTCCCCATTTTGCCGTAGTGATTCCAGAAACTCAGCCAAACTCTGGTAGGTCATGGCCGTATTTTAGACCGACGGTTGATCCGTTTCAATTCATAAGGGATGATTGAAAAGTGCTTTCCCGTCGACAATTTACGGCAAGAGAACCAGACAATGGACCACATCCTCCATGTCTACGCGCTTCCGTCCCTAGTAACACCAGAGGAACTGGCTGGCGGAACGGTCGTGGTGATCGACGTTCTGCGGTCCACGACAACGATTGTCTATGCACTGGAAGCTGGAGCCCTGGGGATCATCCCCTGCCAGGAAATCGAAGAGGCCCGCCAAATCGCTTCCCAATTCCCCCCTGGAGATGCTGTGCTTGGTGGAGAACGTGGCGGCTTACTAATCGAGGGCTTTGATCTTGGAAACTCCCCGACCGAGTATACCCCCGCCTCAGTCGGAAACCGTACGGTCGTGCTGACAACCACAAACGGGACCCGAGCAATGGCCAAGTGTACTCAGGCCGCAAGGGTTCTCTTAGGAGCCTTTGTAAACGCGTCAGCCATCTTCAACGAGCTTGTTGGCCAAGAGCAAATCCATCTCCTCTGCTCCGGAACCGACGGTCAGTACAGCCGGGACGACGTGCTGTTGGCAGGTTTACTCGTTGAGTGGCTCCAGCATCGGGGAGGTATACCGTACCAACTCAATGCCCAAGCGATCACCGCCCGGGAAAATTGGACGTCGTCCTTTGCCGTCCCCTTCACGATTGGAGCCGAGCCGCTCGATGCCGAACTGCTCGCCCGGGAACTGCGAAAGAGTCTCGGCGGGCGCAACCTGACAGCGATCGGCCTGGATGAGGACATCCGTACCGCATCGCAACTCGACCGGTTCAGTGTTGTCCCCGAGCTGGACCTCGCGAGTTTCCACATCCGGTCACACCACGGCTAAGGGGTGGTCCCCCGCCACCAGCCCTTGATCCCTAGACCCTGGTCCCGAATTCGTTGTAAACTAATCTTTTTGGCTACTTCGCCCACCATTTTTCGGAGCGTATTCCTGTCATGCAAATGGATCAACTGGTTGCCCTGTGCAAGCGCCGCGGAATTCTCTTTCAGTCAAGCGAGATTTACGGCGGATTGAACGGCTTCTGGGACTATGGTCCGATCGGGGTGCTGTTGAAACGGAACGTTCGAGAAGCTTGGTGGCACGACATGGTCACGGCCCACAACGAACTGACGGCCCCAGCGGGCGCTCCCTCGCCCTACGAGATGGTCGGCCTGGACTCCACGATCATCATGCACCCCCAGGTCTGGAAATGCTCGGGGCACTATGACTTGTTCCACGACTATATGGTCGACTGCCGCGAATCGAAGCGTCGCTATCGATACGATCAAGTCCAGGGAAGATGGTGTGAATTCAAGGGCCTGAAGGTTTTCGTAGCCACCGAGGCCAACGGCGAAGAGGCCCTGGAAGAAACCCAGCACAAAGCCCTCAAATTCTTCGGCTTGAGAGCCAAGGACGCGGAACAACTCCAGTGGGACGGATCACTGGTCTCCCTGACAACGGTCAAGGATTTCGCCTCCGTGCTGGGGCCCGACGCGAAGACACTTGGCACGCTGACCGAGCCACGTGAATTCAATCTGATGTTCAAGACGATCATCGGCGCATTGGGCGGCGAGGAAAATGCGGCGTTCCTGCGGCCGGAGACTGCCCAAGGAATCTTCGTAAACTTCAAAAACGTCCTGGACAGTTCCCGCGTCCGGATTCCTTTCGGGATCGCCCAGATAGGCAAAAGCTTCCGGAACGAGATCACGCCGCGGAATTTCACTTTCCGCTCCCGAGAGTTCGAGCAGATGGAAATCGAGTTCTTCTGCCATCCGCAACAATCCCGGGCATGGTATCAGTTCTGGCGTGACCGTCGCTATCAGTGGTATATAAACCTCGGCTTGGCCAGCGACCGCCTCCGACTGCGCGACCACACACCCGATGAATTGAGCCACTATTCCTGCGGCACGGCGGATATCGAATATGCCTTCCCCTTCCTTAACCCCGGCGATTTCGGCGAATTGGAGGGCATTGCCCATCGCGGCGATTTCGATCTCCGCAGTCATATGGAAGGTAAGCTGGTGCGTAGGGGCAATGAGTTGGTCGTCGAGACGGACGATACGGGCAAGCCCCGGCACCGAGGCAGCGGCAAGGACATGAGCTACTACGACGACCAAACCCAGGAACGGTTCATTCCCCACGTGATCGAACCGTCGTCCGGCGCCGATCGAGCCACGCTAGCGTTCCTCTGCGAAGCCTACAATGAAGACGAGGTCCCGGACGAGAACGGCAAACTGACCAAGCGGGTCGTGATGCGGTTCCACCCGCGTCTCGCCCCGATCAAAGCGGCCGTATTCCCGCTGGTCAAGAAAGACGGCATGCCCGAGGTAGCTAAAGAGATCTACGGGACTCTCAAAGAGCAGTTCAGTGTCTTCTACGACGAAAAAGGCGCCGTGGGCCGACGCTACCGACGCCAGGACGAAATCGGCACGCCGTTCTGCATCACCGTGGACGGCCAGACGATGACCGATGGCACGGTCACCATTCGCGACCGCGACTCGCTCAAGCAGTGGCGGCTCAAGAAGGAAGAGGTCCTCGACGAATTGACAGGCCGATTGAAGGGGTAAACCGCCCCACAAGCTGGTTAGAGCGCGCCTTTCTGATCCCCCATTTTCAAGGCTAGCAGGTCGAGCTGGCTCTTAAGATCCGCGAGCATAAGCTGCGAATCAAGACTACCAGCCATGGGGCCACCATAGCAGTTCGGCGCTGGTGTTCGATGACTTCGCCCCATCAGGTCGGCGGTTGATCGCAGGTCGTCAAGACGCTCGTCGACATGCTCCAACTTGGCGGCCGTACTCCGATTGTCGTGCCAAAGGCGGTCCATCTGAAGGATGAACCCCATCAGCAGCACGATCTGCCCCCCCATGGCGATCGGCATCCCAAACGTCCAAAGATCCTGCCGGCCAGTAACAAACGACCAGACCAAGAGCACCCCTCCGAAGGCAAATGCCATCAGCCCTACGGAGAGCACAATAGATATCAGCGCTGATAGCCAACCGACA
>CAZLDQ010000159.1:0-13291 GCA_964558295.1 uncultured Planctomycetaceae bacterium
CAGATCTACACGCATGTGAGCACCACGGCGCTGCGAACGGTCTATGAGAAGGCACATCCGCGTGCGAAATAGGAGGGACGAATGTCGTCATTTGTCCTTCCTTCCCCCGGTCTGCCCCATCACGCGATAAAAAAAGGCCCACCATACCAGCGTGGTGGGCCCTGGGATTCACGACTCTCGATGGTCACATGGACTCGCGACCGCGCGGGCTTTAGACGAGTCCCTTGCGCACAGCCCAAACCGCCGCCTGGGTGCGATCGCTTACAGCAATCTTGCGCAGAATGTTCTGCACATGCTCTTTGACGGTTTCGACGCTGATCTCCAGCGAGCGGCCGATCTCTTTGTTGCTCAGGCCGAGCGCCACGTGGCGGAGGACCTGGGTTTCCCGCTGGGTCAAGGGGACGTCGTCGTCGTCGATCACCTGACGGATCTTCATTGCGCCAGCCACCCGACGGAGCTCACCTGCTCGCGAGGGGGATTCGCCGGTCGCCGCGGCTTCAATCGTGGCGATCAGGTCTTCGCGGCTGGACCCCTTGAGCACGTAATCGCTCGCTCCCAGGGCCACGGCCCGGGCTATGTAGGTGGGGTTGTCGTACGTCGACAACATGACGACGCGAGCCTCGGGCACCTTGGCCCGCAGTTTTTCCAGGGTGGCCAAGCCATCGCCATCCGGCATGCGGATGTCCAAGAGGACCACATCCGGTCGATGCTGTTCGGCCAGACGCACCGCCTCTTTGCCGTTCGCGGCCTGCGCAACGATCTCGATGTTCGAGCCGGCCAAGAGACTGGCCAACCCGGTTCGAATGACTTCGTGGTCATCCGCGATAAGTAGTTTGATGCTCATTAAGCAACTCCCAGGAAGAGAATGAGGAAACGAGGTATCGGGCGGTCTTCGGCCAAACCCCCACGGAGAGCTTCAGTACCTGGCCCACAAGAACACGCTTCGTTCACCGCTGCCGCCACCCCACTCGAACTACAGGACGCGAGGACTCACCGAGGTCAAAAAGTGGGCGGGTTCGGGGTTCTCCTGAAGCTCTTCTGGGTAAATCGTAGTACGCAAATGGCTAGGATTGAATGCCCCAAAGATACGGCCTAACCCCCTCGGTCCAGCGGGACATGAGCCGGTTTTTGTAGCTACACGGGGGAGATGATGATTCATCTCCTTTTGCTGGCCGAGGTTGCCCACCCCAGACAGACTCCCTCAAAAGGCAGTATATCAGAGCAGGGGCTCTTCTGGAAAGGTGGGCAAAATACATTAAAGAGAACGTTGACTCTCTGCACCCCGTGACGTAGATATTTCTCGACAGCCCTGCTGTTTTTACCCCTAAGAGTACCACCGCCCAACACAGAGGCGGTCCTCACAAAATACGATACACCAAAGAGTTACATCCTCATATCGGTAGTGGGGTATTCATCTGGTTCCACAAAACCAACCCCAAAAAATGATCCGGGAAACCAAGGGAGCCCATGCGAGCGACTCTCCCGCTCGATCATCTCCCCGTACAACCACCGACCTCGCACGTCCCGGTTCCCAACAACGTGGGGATCGATCCAGGGTGAAGGCATGAATAGCAAAGGTTTGCTCCTACTGGTAGACGACGACCGACACCTCCTGAACTCGATGGCGGAGTGGCTCCGCAGCCAGGGTTACCAACTGGACACTGCCGCCAGCAAGACCGAAGCCCTCGCCACCCTCGGACGCAAAGCGTACGACGTCGTCCTGGCCGACATCCGGCTGGCCGACGGTGACGGGTTTGACATTCTCCACGAATGCCGCCAGAAGCATCCCGCTTCGGCCGTGATCCTGTTGACCGGCTATGGGACCGTCGAATCGGCCATCGAGGCGATCCGCGCCGGGGCCTTCGATTTCCTCACCAAGCCGCTGATCGATGAAGAACTGGAGATGGCCATTGAACGGGCCCTGAACCAGCGCAAGGTGATCGAGGAAAACAAGCAGCTCAAAGCTCAGCTCGATCTCCGGTTTGGCATGGAAAACATCATTGGTCACGACCACCGAATGCGGAAGATCTACGATATGATCGACGCGGTGGCCGACACCAAGGCCACTGTGTTGATCACTGGTGAAAGCGGCACTGGCAAGTCGATGATCGCCCGGGCGATCCACCGGCATAGTTCCCGCCGCGACAAACCGTTTGTCGAAGTGGCCTGTGGGGCCCTCCCCGAGACGCTCCTGGAAAGCGAACTGTTCGGCCACGTGGCCGGGGCCTTTACCGGCGCCACGGCCGACAAGCTCGGCAAGTTCATGCAGGCCAACCACGGTACGCTCTTCCTCGACGAAATCTCCACGGCCAGCCCGGGCATGCAGGTCAAATTGCTCCGCGTGCTCCAGAACTTCGAGTTCGAGCAGGTCGGCGGCACGAAGACCTTTACCGCCGATACGCGGGTAATCCTCGCCACCAACGAAGACCTCTCCAAAGCCGTCGAAGAAGGCCGCTTCCGCCAAGACCTTTATTACCGCGTCAACGTAATCAATATCGAACTACCACCACTGCGTGAACGGATCTCGGATATCCCCCTGTTGGTCCAGCATTTCCTCGAAGAGGTCTGCCGGGAATCGGGCAAAGCCCGCAAAACCTTCACCGAGGAAGCGCTCTCCGCCCTGCAAGCCTATCGCTGGCCGGGGAATGTCCGCGAACTGCAAAACGTGATCGAGCGCGCCGTGCTGTTGAGCCGGGGCGACCGGATCGGCGTCGACGACCTGCCAGGAAACATGGCCGCGTCCTTCCCCCAGGGCGTCAACCTGACAGGCAACGGTTCACTCAAAAAAGCCCTGTCCAATCCCGAACGGCAGATTATTCTCCAAGTCCTGGAGGCCAACCACTGGAATCGTCAGGCTACTGCCGAACAATTGGGGATCAACCGCACGACACTCTATAAGAAGATGAAGCGGCTCGGGCTCCAGGAACCGCGACACACGCCAACGCACTAGGAAGTAGCGGCCATTCTCACTCCGCCTCCGTGACTCGAAAACCACGCATTTGGCCGACGGGCTTGCCCGCCGTATTTCTTGGGAACACACCGTGGAAGCCCGCCGGCTAGCTGGTCGTTGCGCCCCCGCATTGACTCGCGGCCCTATGATGAATAGGCCATTTGTGCAGGGAAGGGCCAGGCCTACTGGTAATCCGGGCCCTGATTGGCTACCTTGGGCATCATTGGCTTCAACGGATCGACCCTCCCCGATACCAATGGGCAGGTGAAGCATGAGTGCAAGGCAGAAGAAGGGAATCCCAAACGCCGCGGCGATCGACAAAACGCCGTCGGTCGGTGAGACCACTCTATCTCCACGGATTGTTCTGGGCGTCGTGGCGGCCGTGGTGGCCGCTTGGTTGGCCGCCGGCTCCCTCGGCCTCATGGCGCATCCGTTGCGTCATGCCTTGACCTGGGCCGCCCTGATCACCGTGCTCCTAACGGTTTGGCCACTCCAAACGCGAGGCTGGAAGTCATCAGGCCTGCTAGTCGCTGGGTTGGTTGTGGCCGTTGGGATGACAATCCCCTCGCTGGCGGTCTACAACGTTTTGGCCGTCGCGCTCGGGTTGGCCCTGGTAGCCACAATGCGCGCCGGCTTAGAGCGGCGAGTCTTCTTGATCGTCGCCTTAAGCGCGGGGCTTTTGGGGCTCTACCGACTGGCCCTGACGACAATCCCCGCGGCTTGGTTGATCGCCGACGCACTCGGTTCCGCGCTAGGCTCCATGGCCTGCAGCATGACCGGTCAACCACTATGGGTGGGGGCCACGTTCGGCGGGCTCGATTTCCTGGTCTTGATGGGCGCGATCTATGCCGGCTGGCTCGTGGCCACGCCACCGCCGCGGCTGTCGCGAGCACTCTGGGCCCTGGCCGCAATCCTTGTTGGTCAAATGTTTTACCTGATGTTGCTGGGATATGCCGCCGAGTTGCAGGCCGCCCTTCCCCCGCCGCCTCCGCCACCGGAGAGTGCGCAGTACATTCCTCCCGACTGGAGTTGGTCGACAGCCCTCGGCAGTCTGTTACCCTGGAACGTCCCGTTGGTCGGCGCCCTGGTTCAAGGGCTGCTCGTTGTCGCCATGTTCCGCTGGGTCTCCTGGCTGCCTGTGAGTCAGACTGCGGAGAAGCCCATTCCCCCGTCCCCCCCGCCGGTCACGGCGTTTGCTCCATGGGTTCTGGCAGCCCTGATCCCTTTGGTCACGGTCGTTTCCCTCGGGCGTTCCGATCTGACCGGCAAGAAGATCCTGGTTTACAACCAAGGATACCTCAACTGGAACAAACCAGTCTTTGATCAGTACGGTCAGCATTCGGCCGGGGCCTACGGCATGTTACCGGGATTCATCGAGAGTCTCGGCGGGCAATTGATCCGCTCCGATGAGCTGACCGACGCCGAACTGGCCAAGGCCGACGTGCTTTTGCTCATCCACCCGCTGACGCCCTGGCCCGAAGCATTGCAGAAACGTGTATGGGACTACGTCCGTCGCGGCGGATCGCTTTTGGTGCTTGCTGAACCGCGAGTCTTGGACGATGGGCAGACCAGTGCCTTTGACGAACTCTTGGCCCCTACGGCGATACGAGTTCGTTTTGATACGGCCATGGCCACCAATTACAAATGGGAACAATCCTGCACCGCTCTGGCCCATCCGGCGACGACGGGCGTCGGCGGAGAACCCAATCGTTTTGGACTGGTGCGAGGCTCTTCGCTCCGCGTCTCCTGGCCCGCCCGGCCGATGCTCATTGGCCAGTGGGGGTGGAGCGACCCGGGAAGCGATGCCATCATGACCCTGGCCGCTCGTTACGAAACAGGGGAACGCCTGGGCGACTTGGTGTTGGCCGCCGAACAGCGCATGGGCCAGGGCACGGTTGTCGTGCTGGCCGACTCCTACGGTTGGAAAAACGAAGGTCTTTCGGGCGCCTATCCTTTCACGGCCCGATTGCTTGGCTATCTGGCTTGGCGACCCGGTAGCCCACAGGCTCTCTGGCGGCAAGTGCTGGGACTCTGCGCCTGCCTGCTTCTGGTCGGACTAGTAATCCGCCGCCCGCAACCGACCGAATTGGCCCTGCTTGTGATCCTGCTTGGCGGCAGCTTGGCACTGGCGACCCAAATCAGTTCCTCCCAGTCGCGGGTTCTGCCTGATGGGACGCGAAGCAAGCCCTACAACAATCTCGCCTACATCGACGCCTCGCACGTTGAAGCCTACAGCAGCATCGACTGGACCGCCGACGATATTGTAGGGCTGAGACTGACTCTGATGCGGGGCGGCTATGTGCCGCTTCTGCTCTCGGAGTTTCGCGCCGAAGCGTTGGATCGGGCCGGACTCTTGATCTCGATTGCCCCGGCGCGGGCCTACTCGCCCACCGAGCGGCAGGTCGTCAAACACTTCGTCGAAGCTGGCGGTACGTTCATCTGCATGGTCGGCGCCGAGCATGCCGGCCCCGTACAGCCCTTGTTGAACGACTTTGGTTTCCACGTACCGCTTTGCCCGCGTCCTGTGGGCGATCTCTCGGAAGCCAAACCGATGGGGCACTTCCGCGGTATGTACCTCACCGGCAAAGACTACCATGCCGACGTATTGTTCCACGCCGGGTGGCCAATCCAGTTCCCGCCCCAGACGACAAAGCTGTTGGTTCAGGGAATGGAAGGAGCCCCCGTGATGGCCTGTGCGCAAGTGGGACGAGGAAAAGTCCTTGTGATTGGCGACACAGGGTTTGCCATGAACAAGAACCTTGAATACGTGACGGGGGATCCTTTCGAGGGACGCTACGACAATGCTCAGTTCTGGCGATGGTTGATCACTTATATCAACGATCAACCGCAATGGAGGCCGCCGAGCGTGCCGGGAGAAATGCCGGTCAACGGGGAGAAGAAGTTTGAGGATGCCAAGGCGGCGGCCGGCAGGTTGGAAGGGCTGAAGGAGTGAGGGAAGATTGCAAATTGGGAATTGGTGGATTGGTTTATCAGGGTGGAACAACGATGCGGGCATGGATTGGACTAGGACTGTTGTCGGCGTCATGGCTGTGGGGACTGGGCTACTATCAGCCGGGTAGCTGGACGGTCTGGACCCTCGCGGTCATGCTGGGCACACTGCTTCTGGCCGAGAAGCCGTCGATGCGGTTTGGCAGCGTCCAGGGGCGCGTCGTCCTGGCCATGCTCCTGCCAGCCGTGTGGTTTATGCCCTGGCCGTATCGGGCGGCTCCACTGCTGATCGGCAGCGGCTTGGCTCTGCAATTGGTCCCCATTCCACGCCGCTGGCCAGCGTCGCTTGGCTGGGGAGCGATCCAGGCGGGTGTGGTGCTTCTGGTCGAGGCCGTGGCGATGCTGGCCTACGCCAGCTTCACGGCCCGGTCGCACGATCTGCCCGGTCCGCTGGTTAGCCTGATCGGGGCGATTGCTTGGCTGTTGGGCGCTGAGGTGGCCGTGGATGGCCCGTATGTCGTGTTCCCCTCGATCCGCGAAGTCTACCGCCTGACCGCCACCTGGGACTTGTTCCTGGACCCGGCCAGTTTCGCCTTTCTACTCGGCGGTCTATCGCTGTTGGGGCTGCTGGCCTACAACCGCATGCCTCCGGGACGCCGCTGGCCGGCCTGGGTTGGGGCGATTCGCCGGCTGGCCCTGGTGGTGGTGGCCTGGCTTCCGATCCGCGTGGGCCTATTGGTTCCCCTGCTTTTGCACCGTTCACTGCGGGCCGATCTGGCCACGCCGTTGACCACGATGAACCAGTTCCTCAGCCCTTGGGTGTATTGCGCGGCGCTGGCCGGACCGATTCTGTTGGCTTGGTGGTTGATCCACATGCCCTGGGGAAGCCTGACCGAAGACCTGGAGCAGTCTTCCGCGGAAGCCGACGGCCCCCCCTCTCGCCATGACACGTTGGCCTGGGGCCTGGTGCTTACGGGGATGGCTTTGCTCACGTTTGTCATCGAGTGGGATCCTGTCGGTCGGCCCAAGAGCGGGCGCGTAATGGTCGTCGAACGGCATTCCGAGTGGGAGCCCACGACACGCCCCTACGACACCGAATCGTATGGCGAAGACGCCTCGTACACCTATGCGGCGATCTACGATTACTGCTCACGCTTCTTCGAGATGTCTCGGCTGATGCCCAAGGACTCGATCAACGACGCGACGCTCAACCGATGCGACGTACTGATGGTAAAAACCCCGACGGAAGCCTATGCGGCCGAAGAACTGGCGGCAATCACCCGATTCGTCAGGCGGGGCGGTGGGCTGCTGTTGGTCGGCGATCATACGAACTTCGAGCTATCGAGCACCTATCTGAACGACATCGCCCGGCCGTTTGGGTTCAAGTTTGCCCACGATCTCCTGTTCCCCGTCGGCTCGCCCTATGTCGAGTGGCACGATTGGCCGGTGGTTCGGCATCCTGTGCTCCAGCATGTGCCGTCGATGCACTTTGCCGGCTCGTGCACGATCGACCCGGGCACAAGTTCCGGCCGGGCCGTGGTCCAGACGGTCGGCCTGTGGAGCCTGCCGCCCGACTATTACCCGGACAACTTCTTTCCCCAGGCCATGTATCGTCCGGACATGCGCTGCGGGGCATTCATCCAAGCCTGGGCCACGCGTTACGGCCACGGTCGCGTGTTGGCATTCACCGACTCAACCATCTTCTCCAACTTCAGCACCTTCGAGCCGGGCAAACCGGAGTTGATGCTCGGCATGCTCCAGTGGCTCAACTACACGAGCATTCTCGATCCGTTGACGCGGCGGCTGCCGCTGCTGATCCTGGGTGCGGTGCTTGGAACGGCCAGCCTTTTGGGCGGGCTGGTGTTTGCCCGCAACGTGAGCCAGCAATGGTTGCTCCTCACAGCCTCGGGCCTCCTTGGTTGGACGTTGGCCACGATGTTGGTCATGGCCTTGCAACAGGTGTCGTTTGCCCTCCCCACGGCGGTTCGGCCGATGGTTGAGATCGTCTTCGACCGCACAATCTCCGACGTCGTCCTCTGCCGCGGCGGTTTTACGGACGAGGGCAAGGGGGAAGGCTACGGCCTGATCGAACAGTGGATTCCCCGGCTCGGCTATTTCCCCAAACGCCGTAGCGGTCAAGAAGCCTTCTCGGGCAACGCCCTGGTGATCATCTGTCCCTCGCGTTCTGTGTCGGAGGAATACCGTCAACAGTTGGTCCAGTACGTGCAGCGCGGCGGCAAGCTCCTGGTGATCGACTCGCCGGACAATCAGGGGACCACGGCCAACAGCTTGTTGTGGCCGTTTGGCCTCTCGCTCCGTGGAGCGACCAACACGAAAGGCCGCTTGCGGCAATCGGAAGAATGGCCCGACGTTCGCGTGGAATCGGCGTTTGCGATCCATGGCGGCGAGCCGTTCATGTGGGCCGGTCCCACACCGGTAGGAGCCCGAACCAAGTTTGGTAAGGGGCTGGTAATGGCGATCGGCTTTGGGGCTGTGCTCAACGACGCCGGGATGGGCGAGCACTGGATGCGCGAGCCCGACGCCGACCAGCGAACCCGCTACGACCTGCTCTATGCCCTAATCCGCGCCCTCGTCGAGGATCGTCCCGTCGCCCCGCCCAAGAAGGCAAGCACGGTTCCGTCAAAGCCTTGAAGCCGGAGATGGAACAACTGGACGGCGCAAACACGTTTTCCGGAAAGACCAGCACGACATGACGTGCACTCTTCCAGCGGCCATTTCTGCTTTGTCAGGAAGAGACGCGGGAGACACCAGACGAATTCGAACGGGAATGGGCGGCCGTTGACAAAGAACGGATTTCAGGAAAAGCTGATTCCTATGTCCTCAAGTACCTTCCGCGTATTGTGTACTATTCTCCACTCATCCCCTGCTCACCGTCTATGAATGAGATTGTCCAGGTTCGCCACAAGCCCCTGACTCCGTTGGAACGGCCCCGGGAGCTGATCGTTGCTTGCCCGCCGATGCGGAGCAATGTGAATCTGTCGCGGATCGTGCGGGCGGCCAGTTGCTGCGGTGTGCGGCGGCTGATTTCGTGCGGTTCGGGCCGATTGGATAAGGAGATTACCCGGGAGATCGGCGATTCGATCCAGATTGATGTGCATCGAACGTTGCTGCCGGTCCTGAAGAAGCTGCGTGCCGAAGGATATCAACTGGTGGGGCTGGAGCAGACTTCCACTTCCGAACTTCTGTACACCTTTCCCTTTCAGCGCAAAACGGTGCTGGTAATCGGCAACGAGCGGTTGGGGATTGAGGACGAGGTTTTGCGTGTGTTGGACCACACGGTGGAAATCCCCGTCTATGGTCTTCCGTACAGTCACAATGCGGCCACGGCCACGGCCATGGCGCTCTATGAATACTGCCGACAGTTCCCGGCTGGTTGACGAGTCCGGGTGTTTCGACACTCGACATTCCCCCATGTTGCGGGAATCGCTTGCGGTCGATGATCGGCCTTGTTCGCACAGCGCCTTGGGGGGGTAGGTTAGCCAGCCCATCCTTGACGCTGGTTCGCCAACAGTGCTAAATTAGTCTGTTTGCGTTTTTTGCGCCCCGCTCGCCGGGGTAACTATCCGTAATACGTGAGGACAAAACGGTGCCTGCAACTTGTGTCGTTGGCTTGCAGTGGGGCGATGAGGCCAAAGGAAAGATTGTCGACCTGCTGACCGAGCAACATGACATCGTAGTCCGCTATCAAGGGGGGGCGAACGCTGGCCACACCGTCGTGACCGGCGGCCAGACGTACAAGCTCTCCTTGATCCCCAGCGGCATTTTCCGCCCTCACGTTCAGTGCGTCATCGCTGCAGGCGTGGTGATCAATCCGGCCAGCCTGCTCCAGGAGATCGAGGGGCTCACCTCGCGTGGAGTGCAGATTGGCCAAAACCTGATGATCAGCGATCGGGCGCATGTGATCTTCCCCTGGCATTTCGAGGAAGACCGCCTGTTGAATGACTGTACGGGGGGGGAGGCAATCGGCACGACCCTCCGGGGGATCGGCCCCTGTTACCGCGACAAAGTTGGTCGCTCGTTCGCCGTGCGCTTGGGCGATATGTACCGTCCCAACTTCCAGGAACGGATCGAGCATATCACTCGGGCAAAGAACCGGATGCTGGCTGGCATGAGCGATGCCCAACACGAGCCGGTGCTCGATGCCAAAGAAATCTACCGGCAGTATCGCGACTATGCTGAGCGGCTGCGGCCGTTTGTCGGCGATACGACGGCCTACCTGCTTAACGCCGTGGAGTCGGGTAAGCGACTACTATTTGAGGGGGCGCAGGGTGCCCTGTTGGACATCGATCATGGCACCTTCCCCTTTGTCACCAGCAGCAACAGTTCAGGGGTGGGGGTATCCAGCGGGTCGGGCGTTCCCGGCAGACACATTGGCAAGGTGATCGGGGTCATCAAGGCCTACTCGACCCGCGTCGGCGGTGGGCCGTTTCCCACCGAACAAGACAATGAGATTGGTCAGTTGATCCGTGACCGTGGCAACGAATACGGCACAGTGACCCGCCGCCCCCGGCGCTGTGGCTGGTTCGACGCCGTGGCAGCTCGTTACACGGCCCGTCTGAGCGGCGCCGACGTGCTTTCCGTGATGTTGCTGGACGTCTTGAGCAGCTTGCCTGAGTTGAAGGTCTGTGTGGCCTAGGAGGTGAACGGCCAGCGAGTAACGGATTTTCCCAGCCATGTGGATGATCTCCGTCAGGTCAAGCCGGTCTATGAAACCTTGCCCGGCTGGCAACAGGAGATTACTGACGCGCGCCGAATGAGCGATCTGCCGGCCAATGCCCGCAGCTATTTGGACTGTCTCAGTCAACTGGTGGGCGTTCCGGTGGAGCTGGTTTCCGTGGGCCCAGATCGGGAGCAGACGATTCTTGCGCGAAGCTAGTGACGACAGGATGTTGCAGCCCTCGGTTGCCGGCGTTCCCTTCGAGGTACCGCCGGAAAAACGCCCCCGCCATATCGCCGTGATTATGGACGGCAACGGCCGCTGGGCGCAGCGTCAAGGATTGCCGCGGATCGAGGGGCATCGCCATGGTGCCCTCAGTGTTCGACGCACCGTCGAAGAGTGTGTCCGGCTGGGAATCGAGCAACTGACCCTCTATTGCCTGTCGAGCGAGAACTGGAAACGCCCCCAGGCTGAACTTGCGTTCCTCATGCACCTTTTGGAGCAGTACATGATTGAGGAACGTGCCGGGCTGGTGCGGCAGAACATCCGCCTCGCCGTTATCGGACGCCGCGAAGGAATCCCCGTCGAAGCTCTGCGGGAAATGGACAAAACGATCGACCTGACCCGCGAGAATACCGGCCTGCGGCTTTGTCTAGCGATCAATTACGGCGGCCGGGCCGAACTGGTCGATGCCGTCCAGGCAATCGCCCGCCGCGTCACTGCCGGCGAACTCTCCCCCGAGGCGATTACCGAAGAAACGGTGGCGGCCCACCTTTACACGGCCGGAATGCCCGATCCGGACCTCTTGATCCGCACGGCCAACGAGATGCGAGTAAGCAACTATTTGCTCTGGCAAATCAGCTACGCTGAACTCTGGGTCACCGACGCCTATTGGCCCGAGTTCACCGAAGAACACCTTCGCCAGGCAATCCGCAGCTTCGCCTCCCGCAACCGCCGTTTCGGCGGACTAGAGAAGAAAGGATGAAGGATGAAGGATGAAGAAGATGCGGATGTCAGCCGTCTTGCCTAACCAAGAGAGTCTTCCCATGACGTAGCTTTCGATGATCGCCTCGGTTCTTGTGCATTCTGCATTCATCTTTCATCATTTCCTCCCATGCTTCGCTGGCGACTCACCCTTGGCACCCTGATCATCGCGGCCCTCGCGGGGCTGTTTTGGCTGGACTATCGAGTTGCAATCCCGGGAGCGGGGCTGTTTCCTTTGCTGCTTGTCGTGGTTGTGTTGGCTAGTCAGGAGATGCTCGACCTGGCGGCAGCCGGGGGCTTGCGACCCGTGGCGTGGGTCGTGTATCTAGGAAATCTGCTCATAGCGGCTGCCGGTTGGCTCCCGCTATTCTATGTGCGTTCTGCGCTTGGCCCGGGGGCGGCTCCGCTGCTGGTTGCCGCGTGGACCGCGCAGGGGACGCTCTTGGCCTTGGCTCTTGCGGTATTGGCCGCCTTCTGTGCAGAGATGTATCGCTACCAGAATCCTGGCAGGACGATGGCGAACCTTGGAGCTACCGTGCTTGCCCTCGTCTACGTTGGCGTGTCACTCAGCCTCCTGGTCCAACTGCGTCTGCTGTGGGGACTTGGTGCCCTGGCATCGTTGATTGTCGTCGTGAAGATGGGGGACATCGGTGCATACACCGTTGGTCGGTTGATCGGCCGTCATAAGATGGCCCCGGCGATAAGTCCCGGGAAGACCCTCGAAGGCGCCGGCGGCGCGTTGGCGTTTGCGTGCGTTGGTTCCTGGTTGACCTTCCACTGGCTCATTCCCCTCCTGGGGCCCCCAACGTTCCATGGTCCGATTTGGGGCTGGCTTGTCTTCGGCCTGCTGCTGGGCACGGCGGGGATGCTCGCCGATCTGGCCGAATCGCTGCTCAAACGGGACGTGGCTCGCAAGGACTCGAGCCGTTGGATGCCCGGCTTTGGCGGCATCTTGGACCTAGTCGATTCGCTACTGTTGGCCACTCCGGTCGCCTATGCCTGTTGGGCATGCGGCCTGGTTTAGGGGCGGCCGACGAGTCACTCCCGCGTTTGATCGACCAAGGGGGGATTGCCTCAAAAGAAATGAAAGCACTGTCATCAATGGTGGCATTCCCTCCAAGTCTTTCCGAAGGCGTTTGGTTCTGTCCCGAACAAGGTCTCCGCCTGGCAGGTGGCTTTGGCGGCACGTCTTCCCCCCCATGGGCCGATCGATTCCTCCAAAAGTAAGGAAAACGGCTTCTCATCGCCCAGGCAATCGATTATGATTTGGGTAGCATTCCTGCCGTGATTTAGTCACACCTACCCCATTTCACACCCTGACGCGAGCGATCGGAGCAGAAGAGGCGCCGAGCGAGAACGAGGCATCCGTAAAAACGTCCTGAGATTGTCCGTGGGGGCAGTGGGAGGGACTAGCGATGTCGATCCAATTGGTGTGCCCCAAAGGGCACGTGCTGCGGGTCAAGGATTCGTTTGCCGGCAGAAAAGGACTCTGCCCAGTCTGTAAGGTGCCTATCCAGGTGCCCAGACCTTCCACGGAGGAATTGGAGGACGAGGTTCTCCAGATCATTGGGCCCCATAATCCCGACTCTTCGGAACTGCCGCTGGAGCCTTTCACGGATTCCGTCGAGCACCTGAAGAGGTCGACGATGACGCCCTATAAGAGTTGCGTGCGGTGCCATCGAGAGATTACGTCGGGCGCGCACATTTGCCCGTTTTGTCACACCTATGTA
>CAZLDQ010000160.1:0-13020 GCA_964558295.1 uncultured Planctomycetaceae bacterium
ACACGCCGGAAACGACGAGACCCCGAGGGGATCACCCCACGGGGTCTTGCGTTAACTAAGCACCGCTGAAATCAGCGGATTGAATTTTGGCTCCGCGGGAGCAACCCTAGTCGAACCGCTCTCAGCATCAGCACCGCTGCACCGCCCGCCAAGGCCATTCAGGTAGCGCCGGCCGGCTCATTCCAAGCATCCCCATGCGTCGCGCAAGTTCAGCTAAGCTCAGCAGTTTTCACTTGTGAACACCGGCGAAATACGGATAATAGTCGCCGTGACAGGCGGACGATCCGCGACCAGACGGAACGGGGTGCTTGGAGCAGCCTATGGCGGCCAGACGCGATGAGATCATGACGATGGACGAGCTGGCGGAGTATCTGAAGATATCCAAGTCCACGCTCTACAAGCTCGCCGTCGAGAACAAAATCCCCGGCACGAAGATCGGCAAGCGCTGGCGATTCCACAAGGACGCCATCGACCGTTGGGTTCAGAACGGACCGGCCCAAAGCGGTTCCGAAATCTCAGGTGAACAGGAATGACGACAATGGACCAGTACCGCGAGAAGTTTCAGAGCCTGCTGCGCGAGCTCTTCCAGTTCGACTGCGCCGATCTCGACTTCGGCATCTACCGCATCATGAACTATAAGCGGGACGTGATCGAGAAGTTCATCTCGACCGACCTGCCCAAGGCCATCGCCGACGAGTTAGATCGCGGGGTCTTGGCGGACCAGTCGCTGGCCGCCAAGGAGCTTGCCGAGGTCGCAAAGCAGATTACCGAGTCACTGGGCAAGGACGCACTTGACGCCGACGGCCGGCTGGCAGAGACGTACCATGGCACGCCGCTGGGTAGGAAATACCTCGACCTCAAGGACAAGGCCGCCGGCGGGCGTGGGCGCGAAGCCCTCGAAGCCACGATCTTCAACCACCTGTATACCTTTTTCAGCCGCTACTACCAGGATGGGGACTTCATCTCGAAGCGCCGCTACTCGAAGCGGCAGCGCTACGCCATCCCTTACAACGGCGAGGAAGTCTACCTGCACTGGGCAAACCAAGACCAGTACTACGTTAAAACCGCCGAGCACTTTCACGACTACTCTTTCACATCGCACGGTGTGACTGTTCACTTCAAGATCAAGGCCGCCAACGTCGAACAGAACAACGTCAAAGGCGACAAGCGGTTCTTCATCCCTCGCGTCAAGGAAGTCGACTGGGATGAGAAGGCCAGTCAACTGGTCATTCCCTTCGAGTATCGTCCACTTAACGATCAGGAAGCCGTCACCTACGGCACCAAGAACCAGCAGGACAAGATCATCGCCGACGCCCTAGATTCGATCCCCAAGCGACTGAAAAAGGCGGACAAGGCCCTCCTGGCCCTCACCGCCGAGCGGCGCAAAACCAATGACGGCCAACCGGTCAGCTTCCTCGAACATCATCTGCGGCAATACACGCGGCGAAACACGGCTGACTTCTTTATTCACAAGGATCTCAAAGGGTTTCTCTCACAAGAACTGGACTTTTACCTGAAGAACGAAGTGTTGAATCTGGATGAGATCGAAGCTGCGGGTCAAGACCGCTGCGAGGGTTGGTTCCAGATCATGCGGGTGATTAAGGCCGTCGGCAGCCGGATCATCGACTTTCTCGACCAGATCGAATCCTTCCAGAAGATGCTCTGGGAGAAGCGGAAGTTCGTCATCGAGACACAATACTGCATCACGGCCGGCACCATTGATGAGAGCTTTTACTCGGACATCGCTGCCTGCGACGCGCAGTGGGCCGAATGGAAAGAGCTGCTCCATATCGACGAAGAGCAGTCAGACCTGTTCTCCAATGGCAACACCAAGAAGGACAGGCGGATCGCGTTCCTCAAGGCCCATCCGACGCTGGTGCTCGATACGAAGCACTTTCCAAGAGACTTTGTGGACCAGCTTTTGGGTTCTCTCGGTGACCTGGATTGCCTGACCGATGGCTTGCTCATTCATGCTGACAACTACCACGGTTTACGATTTCTGGGTGAGACATATCGCGAACAGGTTAAATGCATCTACATTGACCCACCGTACAACACCGATGCGTCACCGATCCTCTACAAGAACGGATACAAGTCATCGAGTTGGACCTCCTTAATGGACACTCGCTTGCAAGCTGCATGGCCCCTTCTTGACGCAGACGGGGTTCTGGTCGCAGCGATTGACGACGAGCAACAGCGTGAACTTAGTTTCATTCTGTCGCGAGTCTCGCAAGACCGCCTACTCGGTACAGTCTGTGTACGTGCCAATCCTTCCGGACGTCCAACGCAGACCGGCTACTCCGTATCGCATGAATATCTGATATTTGCCGGTCGCGGTCCAAAGTCATCCATACGACGGCTGCCGCCTACCAAAGAACAGATGGCACGGTTTTCCGAGCGGGACGATCAGGGGCCGTTCGAATGGCGGAACCTACGCCGCGAAGGATCGAATTCTGATCGAGATGCCCGAAGGGGTCTCTACTATCCCATCTACATCAAGGGAGACTCCATCCGTGTACCGAAGATGGAATGGAATGATGCAAGAGAAGAATGGATTGTTCTGGAAAAGCCACGAGCTGGTGAACAAGCGGTATGGCCCGATAATGAGGACGGCGCTCAAAAGACATGGCGTTGGGAGTGGTCGACTGTGGAGGCGTCGCTAAACAGCCTCTCGGTTAGGCCGGATCGCTCTGGTAGGCCATACATCTACTACAAGAGACGCCCCCACGAAGAGGGCGTAGTATCTGTGTCGTGCTGGTTTGATGCGAAGTATTCAGCCACAGAACATGGAACCGCCGTCATTAAGGCGCTTTTTGGAAATTCGACTTTCTCATATCCGAAATCAATCCATGCTGTTGTGGACGCGATCTATGTGGCGGGCGCATCCAATGGTAGCGCGATCGTGCTCGATTTCTTCGCGGGATCGGGAACCACAATGCATGCGACGATCAATCTGAACAGGCTAGATGGTGGACACCGTAAGTTCATCGGGATCGAGGTCGAGCGTTACTTCGACACCATCCTGCTTCCTCGCATTAAGAAGGTGACTTTCACGCCCGACTGGAAGGATGGCAAGCCACAACGGATGGCTACCGTAGAGGAGGCCCAAAGAGGGCCGCGCATTATCAAATACTTACGGATCGAGAGTTATGAGGACGCACTAAACAACATCTCGTTCGATGACGCGTCCGGCCAGGGCGCTCTGAAGTTCGACGACTACCTGCTCAAGTACATGCTCAAGTGGGAGACGCGCAAGAGCGAGACGTTGTTGAACGTCGAGAAGCTTACTCAGCCTTTCAGCTACAAGCTGACCATAAGGAAAGACGGGGAAACCACCGACAGGGTCGTGGACGTGCCTGAAACCTTCAACTACCTGCTTGGCCTGCATGTCCGCACGCGCAAGGTGTATGACGACAACGGGCGGCGATACCTGGTCTACAGGGGCAGGATCGACCATCGCCAGGTTGCCGTGATCTGGCGCGAGACAGAAGGATGGCAAAAGCAGGATTATGAGCGGGACAAGAAGTTTGTGGCCGATCAGAAGCTGGCGGAAGGCGCGGACGAAGTGTTCGTCAACGGCGATTCGTTTATCCCCAACGCCCGGGCGCTGGAACCGCTGTTCAAGGCCCGGATGTTCTCGACGGTGGAGGCGTAAACGATGGCCAGACGGACGCAAACACTCCTTGGGAACGCCGGCAGCACTTCCGGCACACCGCAATATGTCAAACTGGAGCAGCGGCTGGTCCTGCTGGCATGGTTGAACGATCTGCTGGGCTACAATCAGAACCGCGATTTGCTGGCCGATCTGCGCAATGCGGCGGAGGGATTCGACGCGACGGGGCGCAGCTATATCTACCACCAGCTCATCTCCCGTGGGGACAAGGTCAAGATCGATGCGGCGGACCTGGCCCGTTACGACGACAATATCCGCGAACACCTCCGGGCCATCAACGCCCGCCGCCCTGAGCCGGTCACGCTGCGTTATTTCCAGTACCTGGCGGTGCTCTATACGGAGATAGTCCTGGACGCCTACTTTCACCGGCGAGGGGAGCTTCTGAGGGCGCTCAACGGCTTTGTCGAAAAGCGCAACGCTGCGAAGAGCGCCGGAGATACCAAGGATGCGGAATTCACGGAGTCGGACCTGAGGAAGCTCGCTTTCTGGATGGCAACCGGCAGCGGCAAGACGCTGATCATGCACATCAATTACCGGCAGTTCCTTCGCTACAACAACCTGCCGCTGGACAACATCCTGCTGATCACTCCGAACGAAGGGCTGAGTGAGCAGCACATCGAAGAAATGACGGCGTCAAACATCCCCTGCCGTCGGTTCGACCTTAACGAAAGTGGTCTCGGCATGGTCGAACGAGGCACCGTTCGGGTCATCGAGATCACCAAGCTGGTCGAGGAGAAGCGCGGCGGCGGGTTGAGCGTCCCAGTCGAGTCCTTCGAAGGCAACAACCTGATCTTTGTGGACGAGGGCCATAAGGGATCAGGCGGTGAAGCCTGGAGGAGTTTCCGTGATGCGCTGGGACAGACGGGATTCACTTTCGAATACAGCGCCACCTTCGGCCAAGCCCTCACAGCGGCGCGTAACGATGAGCTGACTGCGGAATATGGCAAGGCCGTCGTCTTCGACTACTCGTATCGGTACTTTCACGGCGACGGATACGGCAAAGATTTTCGTATCCTGAACCTGAAAGAAGAGACCACTGAGGACAAGACCGAAATGCTGCTTCTCGGCAATCTGCTGTCGTTCTATGAGCAGCAGCGCGTCTTCAATGAGCAAGGGGAAGACCTGCGGCTGTACAACCTGGAGAAGCCGCTTTGGGTGTTTGTCGGTAGCAGCGTGAATGCAGTCTACACCGAGGACAAGGAAAAGCGGAGCGACGTGCTGACCGTGGTGAGGTTCCTGCATCACTTGCTGGAGAACAAACGCGGCTGGGCGGTGAAGGCGATCAACAAGCTTTTGGAAGGCAAGACCGGCCTGGTTGACGCGAACGGCCAGGACGTGTTCGCCGACAAGTTCCGGTACCTGAGAGAGGCCGGATGGGATGCCGAGGCAACCTACCAGGATATTCTGGTCAAGGTGCTCCATACGCCAGTAGGCGGCGGCTTACATCTGTACGACCTGCGAGGTCGCACCGGCGAGATAGGACTAAAAGCGAGCGGCGCGGAGGAGTACTTCGGCCTGATTTACATCGGCGACACTAGCACGTTCAAGAAGCTCGTCGAAGACGATGACTCCGGCATCGTTCTTGAGGAAGATGCCATTGCAGACTCGCTGTTCGAGAGAATCAACGATCCCGATACGACCATCGAGATTCTGATCGGCGCGAAGAAGTTCATGGAGGGTTGGAACTCCTGGCGCGTATCGAACATGGGCCTTCTGAACATCGGCCGCAAAGAAGGCTCGGAGATCATTCAGCTCTTTGGGCGCGGCGTACGTTTGCGAGGTAAGGACTTCACGTTGAAGCGAAGCTCGGCCTTGGATGGCAGCCACCCTCAATACGTTCCGCTGTTGGAGACGCTCAACATCTTCGCCGTCCGGGCGAACTACATGTCGCAGTTTCGCGAGTACTTGGAGAAGGAAGGCGTCGAAACGCAGGGTGATATGGAGTTGCCCCTACCCATCCGAGCGAATGATGACTTCCTTAATCAAGGACTGGTGGTACCGCGTGTTCCGGATGGCTGCAGCTTCATTGATGAAACCGATATTCTGCTCGATGTTGATCACAGCATCCGAGTGCGAGTGGATATGTCGTTGAAGGTCCAGACGCTGGAGAGCGGTGCCAATGGATTGACCGCGACGGCAGTGAAGGCTGGTCGGGAACGCCCCATTCCCGATGAGAGCCTGGCACTCGTGGATTGGGAGAAGGTCTACATCGATCTGTTGGAGTACAAAGAGCGTGCGGGCATGCACAACCTGGCCATTCGTCCAGACGTGCTCCGGGCCATCATGTCCTCTAGGGAACCCACGCGGCTCTACAGCCTTATTGCCGATGAAGCCGTCGTCGCGCCCCAGTCTTTTGCGGACACTGCCCTACTCAACGAGGCAGTCCTGACTATTCTTCGCAAGTACGTCGAGAAGTTCTATCGCAACCAGCAAGAGCGATGGGATTCCGAGAACATGGTCTACCGCCCGCTGGACCGTGGTGACGCCAATTTCCAAGACTACACCATTAAGGTTGCCCGAGGCGAATCGCAATTAATTACGGCGATCCAGAAGTTCATTGATGAGGGCGATGATATCTATAAGCAAGACCTCCGCGACCTACCCACGATCCACTTTGACCGTCATCTCTATCAGCCCTTGCTGATCGAACGTGGGGACAAAGTGCGCAGCGAGCCGCCGGGTCTGAATGATAGCGAGCGGCAGTTTGTCGAGGATTTGAGGGCCTTCTGCCGCGTCGAGAAGAACAAGTTGCTGGCGGACGCCGAAGTGTTCTTGCTGCGGAACCTCAGTCGCGGGAAAGGCATCGGCTTCTTCGAGAAGCGAGGCTTCTACCCAGACTTCATCCTGTGGGTCAAGAGGGACAATGCCCAGCGGATTGTCTTTGTCGAACCGCATGGAATGCTCCATGCCGAGGCGTACCAACATGACGACAAGGTCAGACTGCACGAAGCACTTCCGCGTTTGGCGGCGGCCATGTGTAAGCGGACTGGGACCAAAGACATCGTATTGGATTCGTTCATCGTTTCCGCCACGCCGTTCGAAAATCTCCGCACCAGGTACGACGACGGCAATTGGGACAGGCAGAAGTTCACTCAGGCACACATTGTCTTTCCAGAGCGCTCGGCAGAGTACGACTACATCTCGATCATCATGCAGCAACAGACTACGTGAGTAGCGGCAGGCATCTATGCGAGCAAAGGACAAAGTCACGTTGCGAAAGGACATTCTTCGTAGCCTGCGAAAGCAGGGCTACGTTGTGCGTGATGGTCGGGTTGCTCTGCCTGAGGATACCACAAAAGATGATCTTCGACGCATCAATGAAATGGCCTGCATGAAGAAGCGTCAAGAAGCTCGGCCACGGCTGATCAAGTACGAGGACCAGCTCTTGAATCGCATCGCAGCAGGCGACGATGTGGTGGTGGACAAGGTTCAACCGAAGTTGATTCAGGTTGAACGCGATACGGAAGACGAACTGCTGTTTCGCTACGTTTGTCTTCACTGGAGCATCCCCGTTTCTTCGGGCTATGGCAGACGACTGCGTTTTCTGGTGGAGGATCAGAGCAATGGAAAACTAATAGGTATCTTTGGGCTCGGTGATCCGGTGTATTCGCTCCGCGCACGTGATCAATGGATCGGCTGGGATGCTAAGACGAAGAAGGAACGCCTCTACCATGTAATGGACGCTTTTGTGTTGGGCGCGGTGCCACCCTACAGCAACCTGCTGTGCGGGAAGCTCGTGGCCATGCTTGCGATGACCGACACCGTCCGTAAGGCGTTTCGAAGCCGGTACGGTGGGCGTGAGGCAGTGATTAGTGGCGCGGTGCGCAAGCCCTATTTGGTCTTGATCACTACCACGTGGGCGCTCGGACGATCATCTTTATACAACCGGCTACGGATCAACGGGACAGAATATTGGCACCGCATCGGCACCACAGAGGGGTGGGGAGAGTTTCATTTCTCAAACGGCGTCTATGCAGACATTCGTGCGTATGCCGAACGATGGTGCGAAGCAACGGCCAAGAAAGAGCCTTGGGGCAACGGATTCCGCAACAAGCGAGAGGTAATCCGAAAGGTACTGTCTCGGATTGGCCTATCAACCAATTTGGGGAACCATGGCATTCAGCGGGAGATCTACGGTGCTCCGCTCGGCCACGACGCACTAGCATTCTTGCGTGGAGAGACGACTCGCCCACGGTTCTTCAATCTAACCGAGGCTGAAGTATGGAGCGCATTCCGTGAGCGATGGTTCCTTCCCAGGGCGGCAAGGTGTCCCGAGTTCCGAAGCTTCCAACCTGAATCGTACCGGCTCTGGACACCTGATGATTGGAGGGCACGGTGATGGCTGGATCGCTTGATGTCTCTGGCGCTGCAAGACCTTTCGCTGATCTACCGGCAGGCTTGGTGGAAGAGGTACTCGCTGGCGCTACCCAAGTGGGCACGCATCTACTCGGGGATTTCACCCGTATCAAACAGGAGAAAGCTAGCCTTCGGAAAAAACTTGATGATGCCCGACTTGTTGGCCATGAGTCTGACTTGCCCAGCCCCCACATACCGACGACTTGTGCTACGGATGGCTCCTATGCCATCGAGCGTTTGTTGGCGGCTGATCTCGCTGCGGCTGCAGCCGTTGCTGTTGAAGGCCTTACCCCGCCGAGTGAGACTCGGCACTGGGATGCTCCGCGTCATCGAACGTTTGTTCGAGCCGAGGTCCATCACGATGGCACTCAGACCGTCCTGAGAGCCTTGATGCTGGGACGTGAACTGGAGTTAGCGATTGCTGCTCCGCATGACTTGGTCTTACTCGATATGACGCTGGCGCTGCCCGTCATCTACTTCAATCAGGCGTTTGCAAAGGTCAATGAGATCACCAAGGAACTAGGGACAGGGACAGTCGCATGCGTGAGTGAATTCCAAAATCACGGTTTAGCTTTCATCACGCACTATCGCGACATTCTGCAGTGCACACGATCCGACAAAGCCTACGCGGGGTTGCCGAAGTACGCAACCCGACGGGAGGTCGGGGAGAAGGTGGGGTGGCCTTCGCACCATGACGATCGGTCGCTCCTCACAATGTTACTTCGCCCAGGCGAATTCACGCAGCCCCAGCCGATGTTGGACAGCGAGTTTCACCTGCACACCTCTGGAGCTAGCGGAGCAGCAAGCGATTCGTTGAAGGCGATGGCCGATGAGATTGTTGCAGCCCTCAAGACCATCAGGGTGGTCTATTATCGGCCACATGGTTTTATCCCAGCGTTGCGTGTCGAAGTCGCTTCCGCTGTGGCTGACAATCCTCATCGCCTTGCAATGGTTCTCCGAGGCCTGAGAGAACAGTCGATTGTGGCCTCCATGCTTGAGCCGTATCCGCTTTATATGGCTGATCGAATGGCCAAATCGCTGGCCGCCGCGATTCCCGCGTTTAGGCAGGTGGCTACGCAGCGAATCAGTGCCGAGTATGACGGCGACATAGGCGAAGTCTTCTTTGCAATGCATGGCTACCGCAGCGAAGGCGGCCGATAAGGAGTATGCGATGGCAGATGATCCCGTTCTCAATCAGCTTGACGCAGTAGTTGCCAAGACCGAGCGCCTCGGTGTAATTGGATCGCCGTCAAGCACATCTGAACTTGCCGTTGATGTGGTCGGCACGGCTGTGGGTCGCAAGCTCGTTGGAGAGCTTGCCATGTTTCCATTCCAGCAGGATGGCATTGCTCACTACGCCCTTGGTCAGATCACGGAGATTGAGCTGAGGAACGTTTGGCATGAAGACCCGACGATGCGGTCCTTAATCCGCCAGCGGGGCAAGATCGACGCTGTTAGTGAACGTCAAGACACTCACCTAGGCAAGATGACTATCAGCGCTGTGTTTAAGCACGCCGCCGTAACACCAGATGCGTCGGGGGCGGCCGCAACCAGCTACGAGCCAAGCATCATGGGAACGGTCCCGTCTACAGGAACAGGTATTCACCTCGTGAATGATGCTGTTCTCGAAACGGTGCTGCATCGTTACCGCGACCAGATTTTCTATCTTGGGCAAGTGTACGGATCAACGCCCAAGCTCCCGCTCTGGTTCAAGCACTTTGGACGCGGTCCGGACGGTGCGGGCGAGGCGTACCATTTGGGTATATTCGGCAAGACAGGTAGTGGCAAGAGTGTCCTAGCAAAAATGGCACTCTGTGCCTACATGAGATACCCGCAGATGGGGCTATTGATCCTCGATCCGCAGGGCGAGTTTGCCAAGGATTTCCGGGGCGGCGGAAGTGGTGAGATGCGGATTCCATTGGCGAGTATCAGCAAGCAATTCAACAAGCAGGTGGTCACGCTCTCTGTTCGCGATTTGGTGCTGGATCGCTGGGAATTGTTTCAGGAGATTCTGTTTGAAAGTGACTTCTTTCAGCAGCTCACCATGCCCAAGGGTGACAACCGGCGGGACGCATGCGCGAAACTTGCGGACGAGCTGCAAAAGAAGAAAGTCAAGCTGGAAGACCTGAATGGTCGCGCCGCGTTCAATACGGCCTGGTCAATACTAGCTGACACGAAGGTTCAGCAAGTGTTTTATCGAACAGCGCCGAGTCGCGAGCGTTTTGAGTCTGCTCGGGCTGACGCCGATCCCGACCACTTCTTCCAACACCAGTGGCAGCCTGTCACGGCCCTGTTCGATAGATCACGCGCCAAGGCGAAGACTGTCGAGTCCGCGCTTAATTGGCTTTTGGATGTGAATCCACAAAACGGTGTTCGCCCAATCCTAATAATCGACCTGTCAAGGGAACAGGCGCACGGGCTCTTCTGGACCGACACGATCCAGTCGCTGGTAATTAAACGATTGCTGGACGGCATCACCACAACCGCCGAGCGGCGATTTCAGGAAGGCAATGAAACAGGTCTGAATACGCTGGTGCTGATGGACGAGGCGCACCGGCTTGCCCCTCGCCACTTGCCCGAAAACGGCAATGCCGCTGCAGGTGTGCGAGGTGTACTCATCGATGCTGTACGGACCACACGAAAATATGGACTGGGTTGGCTTTTCATTAGTCAGACACTCAGCTCTCTCCATACGGAGATCCTGCAGCAGTTGCGTATCCAGTTCTTTGGCTTTGGGCTTTCCATGGGACAGGAGTTTCAAGCCTTGCGCCAGCATGTGGGCGGCGACGATTCGGCGCTGCGGCTTTACGGGCTGTTTCGTGACCCACATTCATCATTCGACATCTCCAGTCGGCAGTATTCGTTCATGACAACCGGACCGATCAGCCCACTATCGTTTGCGGGTACGCCACTATTTCTAAACGCCTTCAATCGTGTTGAAGATTTCATGAGGGCAAACGGCTTCACAGTTGCATCGAACGGGTAATGGCTAAAGAAGAGAGCATGAAAGGAATTGACAGTGAGGCTGCTGTGTGTAGTATGTCCTAAACAGACAATACATCGCTTCGGCGAACAGGTGCGAGGCCGGCGGCTATGGCAGGTAACCCATTATTTGGAAAAAAGATACGCGAACTTCGCGAGGCCAAGCTTCAGGAGGACCCCCGGCGGTTCACGCTGCGCCAATTCGCGGTGGCCGTGGGCATCAGCCCGACTTTCCTGAGCAAGGTTGAGCGGGGCGAATTTGATCCGCCCGCGGCCGACAAGATCATCAAGATAGCCGAGCTGCTGGGCGTGAACGCGGACGAGCTGCTGGCACTGGCCAACAAGGTCGATCCAGAACTGGAGAAGATCATCAAGGAACAACCGCAGGCCCTGCCGGACCTGCTGCGTACGGTGCGCGGCATGTCGGCGGAGGAGCTTCGCAAGCTCACGGAACGGGCACGGAAGGAACAAAAGGACTGACGGGCGAGGCGTCAGATGGCCAAGGTTAGGTTTCTCAAGCACGACCAGATCGAGAATGCGACGTTGTGCCTGCTGGCGGAGTACGGTCGCAAGTACGGAGAGGTAAGCGAACCGCCGGTACCGGTGGAGGAAATCCTCTCGGCGCACCTGGGGCTGACGCTGGATTTCGATGATCTGCCCACGCGTCTGGGCACGCCGGACGTGCTGGGGGCCACGTGGATCGCCGACAAACTGGTAATCATTGACCAGTCGCTCGACCCCATCGAAAACCCGTGCAAGGAAGGTCGCTACCGCTTCACCCTCAGCCACGAGATCGGGCACTGGGAACTCCATCGGCACGGCTTCCTGGCGGCGGCCGCGCAGCCGTCCTTGTTCGGGTCCAAGCCCGAGCCGTCCATCGTCTGCCGCACCAGCTCGCGCAAGGAGCCGATGGAGTGGCAGGCGGACATGTTCTCCGGCTACCTGCTTATGCCGACAGAGATGGTGCTGGCGGCGTGGCGGCAGCGCTTCGGCAACCTGGACCCGTACATTGCCAAGGACGAGATGGCCAACCTGTCGGCCAAGTGGGGCTTGGCGGATGACGAGCGCCCCACGGTCGACGTTGCCAAGGAGCTGGCCCGCGTGTTCAAGGTGTCAGGCCAGGCGATGCAGATTCGCTTGATCGGGCTTGGGCTCATTCGGACCGAGGTGCCCGCGCCCAGTCTGTTCAAAGGATGACTCGGTCCGCATCGCTTTTTTCAGATAGGCGTTTAGTGTGTAGGCCACATGTGACAACTGCTTAAGGAAGGAGGTTCGAATCATGGTTCAGCAGTTTAACCCGAAACGCGTGCTTCGGCAGATCTCCAATCCGCTGCTCAAGGAATTCTTCGAGCGGCAAGGCCATCCTCTGGACGTGGATTGGGATCGGCTCAGGAACACGCAGGTGGATGACATCTTCGACGCCTGGCAGCGTCTGCCCGACGCCCAGCGCAAGGCCGTGGAGATCGCCTTCCATGATGTGCATGAGATGGCCGACGAGGACGGTACGCGCGTCATCATCGAAGAGGGCCAGTACCACGGCGAAGACCTCGCTCCTCTGCTCGAGCCAATGGAGAGTCGGTACGACAAGGCCCTCTGGACGTTCATGAATCGTCCGGCAGTATGGGACGCGGCGGTGCGCTTCGCCAAAGCGGATTCACTCAGCGGCGGGCGTTCGTGGATCAAGCGAGGCAACGTGCCGGCAAAGAATGGCCCGATGTTCGATGCCGACACGCTTCTGGCGTTCCAGGAAGCCGTTTCCGCCTTCTATCGCGACCGCCAAGGGCGCGGTCATCACTGCAAGGTCGAGTACTTCCCGCGTGGCCGCGACCATCACTACTTCTTCGTCTATCTGAGCGACTACGCCGACACCTACATCAACTTCGACGACGCTGGGCACTTTCAGCGCACGCCCGAACGCCGTGCCTTCGAGATTGTGTTTGCCTACGACAGTGCATCGAGCACTCTGGAGATGTACGCCAAGGGCGGGAAGAAGGTCATCGAGCCACTGC
>CAZLDQ010000161.1:0-12972 GCA_964558295.1 uncultured Planctomycetaceae bacterium
CGGGGCGCAGCGGGCGGCCGAGGAACTCAAACACACGGCCCGAGCCGCGCAGAACCTCGGCGTGAGCAGGGTCAACGGCTTCACCGGCTCGAGCATCTGGCAGTGGCTCTACTCCTTCCCCCCGGTTCCCCCCGCCTGGATCGACGACGGCTTCAAGCTCCTGGCCGAGCGGTTCAACCCGATTCTCGACGTCTTCGGTGAATGCGGCGTGAAATTTGCCCTGGAAGTCCACCCCACGGAAATCGCCTTCGACCTCTACACGGCTGAGCGTGCCCTCGAAGCGCTCAACTACCGTGAAGAATTCGGCTTCAACTTCGATCCGAGCCATCTGATCTGGCAGGGCGTTGACCCGGTCGAGTTTATCCGTACCTTCCCGGATCGGATCTACCACGTCCACATGAAAGACGCCATCGTGAAACTCAACGGGCGCAGCGGCATTCTGGCCAGCCACCTGAACTTCGGCGATCCGCGACGCGGCTGGGACTTCCGCTCCCTGGGCCGTGGCGGCGTGAACTTCGAAGAGATCATCCGGGCGCTGAACGACGTCGGCTACCAAGGCCCGCTCTCCGTCGAATGGGAAGACTCCGGCATGGACCGTGACGCCGGCGCCAAGGAAGCCTGCGAGTTCGTCAAACGTATGGACTTCGAGCCGAGCAAGGTGGCCTTTGACGCCGCCTTCGACAAGGAAGAACAGAAGAAGAACGCCTGACGTTCCCCCTCCTCATAAGAGGCATATCACCCCCGCCCCCTTTTCTTGCCCAGGAAAGGGGGCGTTTCTTTTCGTCAGGGCCGTTGCCTGCACCCCGCCACTTGGGATGGTACACTTGGAGGAAGCAACTCCTCTGATTGACCAAGGAGCGGAACGCTGAGCCCGTACCATCCCCCATTCACAACCCGGCTTCTCGTAGAGCTCGTGCTCGTTCTCGTGGGCACCCTGCTTTTCGTCCCCGCTCCATGCCGGGGCGCCGCCGACGACTTCGCCCGTTCCGCCCAGCAACTCCACAAACGCTATCGCGAGCAATTGGAGGAACTGGCCCGTTGGTGCGAGACGCGTGGGCTGGCTGAACAGGCCCAAAAAACCCGCTCGTGGCTCCGGCCGCACGCGCCGGATAAGTACTACGTGGCCGTTCTGCCGGAAAAGGTCGGCCGCGACAAGCCGCCGGCCGACGCCCCGCCCGAGGTGGTCAAATGGGATACCGATCTGGCCAAGCTGCAAACCCAGTATGCCATAGCCTGCTATGAGCTGGCCCGCCGGGCAATCCGCGCAAACTGCGCCTCGTTGGCCTTCGATCTGGTGCTCGCCGCCATCCACGAAGACCCGGACTGCGAGCCAGTGCGCAGACTCCTCGGCTATCAGCAATTCCGCGGCCAGTGGTGTACCCAGGACCAGATCAGCCGGCTGCGTGCCGGCCAGGTCTGGCACGAGAAGTTCGGTTGGTTGCCCAAAGCCTATGTGCCCCGGTACGAAAAAGGCCAGCGTTACGCCGGTGGTCGCTGGATCAGCGCCGAGGAAGATGCGCGGCTGCACCAGGACATCCAGACCGGCTGGGACGTGCCAACCGAACATTTTTCGATCCGCACCAACCACAGCCTCGAGGCCGGCGTCGAACTGGGCCAGAAACTCGAACGCCTCTATCGCGTCTGGAAGCAGCTCTTTGTGCGGTACTACATGACCGAAGCCCAGGTCATGGCCATGTTCGACGGCCGCGCCCGGAGCCGCACGGCCGATCCGCCGCGTCACCAGGTGGTCTACTTCCGCGACCGCCAGGACTATATCGACACATTGCGTCCAACCTACCCCGGCATCGAAATCTCCATCGGCGCGTATCTGGAAAACACCCGCCGGGCCTATTTCTTCGCCGGCAGCGACGCCAACGATCGCACACTCTATCACGAGGCGACCCACCAGTTGTTCCACGAGTCCCGGCCCGTGGCCCCCGACGCCGCCCGTCAGGCCAACTTCTGGATCATCGAAGGAATCGCCCTCTATATGGAATCGCTCCATGAGGAAGACGGCTTCCACGTGCTCGGCGGCGTCGACGACCTGCGCATGCAGGCCGCCCGCTATCGCCTCATACACGACAACTTCTATGTCCCGCTGGCCGAGTTCACCTCTTACGGAATGGAGCAGTTTCAATCCGACAAGCGCATCGCCACCCTCTACAGTCAGGCCGCTGGGCTGACCCATTTTCTCGTCTATGCTGACGGCGGCCGTTACCGCGACGCCCTTGTCCAATTTCTCTGCGCCGTCTACTCCGGCCGTGCCGACGCGAACACGCTGGCCCGCCTCACCGGCATCTCCTACAGCGAACTGGACCAGCAGTATCGCCGTTTCGTCAAGAGTGGAGAGTCGAACGTGGAGAGCAAAGAGTAGACGTAGCGCGAAGAATGCCGCGGCACCGAAAAGCTCCGCCGAGTGCTTGCCTCTTCGCGATCAAGTTTTGTCCCTACAACTCCTTGATTCTCAAATTCCGGAACTCGACGCGGCAACCGTGTCCCAAAAAACCGATCGGCCCCGTAGTCCGCTTCGCCAGGGCCTCCTGCCCGGGAACCGTGGCCAGATCGACGTCCACAACCACCGCGCCGTTGACCGTCACCGTCCAACGGCTTCCCTGGCAACGAATCTCTTCGGTATTCCACTGGCCGGCCGGCTTGGTGTGTCCCCGTTTGGCCGGCACGCAGCAATAGATTGAGCCGTGATACTGGCACGGCTTGAGGTTTTTGTGCTTCGGCGCATCGTCGTCGAGAATCTGGATTTCATGGCCGCGCACGGAAACCCCGTTATTCCCGCCCGGCTCCAGGCGGAACTCGAAGCGGAAGACAAAGTCGCCATATTCCTTGCCGCTCAGGAGACTCCCGCCGGTCTTCGTGCAGACTAACATTCCATGTTCCGCCGCATACCGCTCCGTATCGCCTCTCCAGCCGTCGAGGTTCGTCCCATTGAACAGGCTTACAAAGCCCTCCTTGGCCTCCTCCGGCGAAAGCCCCTCGTCGGCAAGGCAGACGGCACACGTCAGCAACCCGATCAGCAGCGCAGACAGCATCCAACGCATGATCGTTCCTTTCTGAAAGTCAAACCCGAACAATCTCATACCCCTTGCGCTGCTGCCGGGCAAAGAACGCCGCAGCCTGCTCGTCGCCGATGATCTTCTCGGCCTTGGGGTCCCACTTGATCACCCGACCCAGCCGAGCGGCAATCGCGCAGAGATGGCAGGTATTCATCGTCTGCACGTGGCTGAACACGTCCGACACCGGCAGTCCACCCTCGCGGATGCAGCGATAGAAATTCTGCTTGTGCCCCTCGAACGGTTTTCCCTTGTACAGCCGCACGCGATCCTCGTCGGTGTACTTGCCTGCATCCCAATTCTCGTCGATCGGCTGCCCGGTGATCTTGCCACGATTGACAAACAGCCGTCCCTTCGTCCCTTCAAAGAGCACCCCGTTGTCACCGTGACTGGTAACGACCATCTCGGTGCCGCATGCGAACTTGCATTTGACCGCGAACTCATGAGACGTATTGTAGCAGTCGTCGACCGTCGGATAGCCGTCCTTGAACGGTACCGGATGCTTGGCCTCCGTGCCGTCGATTTCCACAGGCCCCATCCCTTCCTGGTCTTGCCCAATCGCCCACGTGCCGACATCCACATGGTGGGCGCCCCAATCGGTGAACTTGCCCCCGGAATACTCGTACCACCAGCGGAACTGGTAATGGCAGCGGTCCTTGATGTAGTCGACCTTCGGTGCCTGGCCAAGCCACATATCCCAGTCCAACTCGGGCGGCGGAGCCACCTTCGGGAACGGACCGCCCATCGGCGCGCCGTTGATCCCGCAAGTAACCCTCTTGATCTCGCCCAAAAGGCCCTTCTGCACCATGTTGATCGCGCGCAGGAACCGGCCGCTGTCGCTCCGCTGCTGGGTGCCGATGAAGAACACGAGTTGGTGGTACTTCTTGCACGCCGCCCGGATCAGTTGGTTCTCTTCCAGGGTCAGCGTGAGCGGCTTCTGCACAAAAACATGCTTGCCGGCCATCAAGGCCTCGATGGCGATCTTGATATGCCAGTGGTCAGGCGTAACGATGCTCACCACGTCGATGTCGTTGCGCTCGAGCACACGGCGATAGTCCTTATAGGCGTCGGCCTTTCCCTTGCCGATCCGCGGGTCGTGCTTCGCCTTTTCCACATGGTTCGTGTCGACATCGCAGACCGCCACGATATCGCCAAACGCCGCATGTTCATAGGCATCCCCCGTCCCCATGCTCCCCACACCGATGCAGCCGATCGTCGGCCGGTCGTTGGCCGCCTGATTGGCAAACGTCTTCTCAGTCCACGTGAAGTACGGCACAGCGGTGGCGAGGCCGGCCGACGCCTGCAAGAAAGCCCGACGGTTGACACTACGGTTGTTCATGGCATGCCCTTCACGAAAAATGGTGAACGGAAGCAACTCGTCGTCACGACAAAACTACTTATTCTCTCCCCTGGTTCCAGCCGCTAGTATAACTCCCTCCCAAGCCCCCCGCGAGCCCCAAGCATCCAGCCCACCCGTAGCACAAGCAACCCGCTTGTGTGCTGTCAGCCAGACATCCTGACCTATTTCATCATCGCCCCATTGACCGCGTGGGCCGTGCTGGCCAGTTGGCAGGAGCGACGGCTTCGAGCCCTGAGCTTGGCTGCTTGGCTAATCACCTCACTACTTGGCACCGACGGGATCGAACGGATGTTGCTCCCCTACTGATCGTTGGCGCCGGCGATCTTGCCCTTGGGAGTGGTGCTCTTCGTCGCTTGGTTGATTGTCCGGGAAACGCCGTGGGCGAAAGCCGCAACTCCGGATGTTTCCGGGGATGGCGACGGCAACCCGGCTTCCGCCGACCGGCCGTGCGTGGCGGCGTGAGGCCTTCCTTGAATCGAAGCGGAGCGAGGGATCTTTCGCCCGCATTTCTCACCAACCTGATGGGTATTGGCGAAAAACCCGGCAATCGCCTCTGTAGGGTGTCCCCCCTCCGTGAGAAATGCGGCTTCACGGCGATCCGTAGAAGCGCGTGATGTTGATCCCGCCGCGCGTCTCTTCCTCCAAGAGCTTGATCCGCGTTTCCAGGCGTTCCACACGGCGTTGGAGAAGCTGAAGAAGCTCCTGGTGACTGGCTTCCTGCTCTCGCGCCGAACGCGGCACGGACGGATAGCCCAAATGCCGGGCCAGGGCCGAGAAGAGGAATAGCGGGTCCTTGCGCCGGTTGGCCATGGCAATCTTGCCTTCCTTCTCGCCGAATAGGACCGGCTTGTCGGTGTCGCCGGTCTGCAGTCGGTAATGTTCGCTGCGCACATAGATCATATCGGCGAAATCGACGAGCCCGATCTGACGGCGGACAATCAAGATCCACTCGCGCCAAGCCTCGTCGTAGATCGGATCGGCGGCCACGGCTTCCAGGCCGCGGTCGTAGCCTAAGCGGTTGCGGCAGAGGGTCTCGAACTGGAATAGGAAAATCCCCTGACGCGACGCGCCCGACGCAAGGTACTGGGCCTGGCGTTCGAGGATCTCCAAGGCGATGCGGAAATCGAAACGGCCCTCGGCCTTTTCCGCTTCCTGGATCACGAACGCCTGGAACGGGGAGAAATAATGGGGCAAGCGGGCCATGGCCGTGGCAAACCCACCGGTCGCCCGAAGCTCCGTGGCCATGAAGTCCAAGGCGTGGGGGAGATTGGTCGTCGAGAGGATCTCTTGGCGGATCGACTCCAACAGGTCCTGGGTGGCCATCGCCTGGAGCATCCGCTCACGCAACGTGCGAAAAAAATACGCCTGCTCGACGTACTCTTCGCGTTCCAAGGGGAGAGGAGCGGGAGTTCCAACAGATGAGTGGTTGTGTGCCATGATTCGGAGAAAGACGGACGGCAGAAGCAGGAATCGATGACGGACGCGGCTAGTTTCGACTCCCGACCTCGGGCTTCCAGTCGGTTTCAAGACGAGTCGGGACAAGCTGGCCGCCGGTCAACACCAGTGTACGGGTGGCGAGCTTCTGGAGCAACGCACGATCGTGGGAGACGATGAGCATCGCCTGGGGCAGGCCGCCCAGGATATCAAGGACTCGCTGGGTCGCAACGTCGTCCAGGCCGGTGAACGGTTCGTCTAACAAAAGGACGTCAGGCTCCATCGCCAGCACGGTGGCCAGAGCCACCAGCCGTTTTTCACCGCCGGAGAGCTTGTGGGTCACACGGTCTTCGTAGCCCTCAAGGCCCAAGCGATGGAGCGTTCGGGCAACGATCCGGCGGACTTCCTCGCGGGGATGGCCCAAGTTCATCGGGCCAAAGGCCACGTCCTCAGCCACGGTGGGGCAAAACAACTGGTCGTCGGCGTCCTGAAACAAAAGCCCAACACGTTGCCGGACTTCATGAAAATCGGCTTCCCGCGCGCGAAGCTTGCCAAAGATCTCGATCCGCCCAGCCGTGGGACGCACCAGCCCGACGATGAGCGACAAGAGCGTGGTCTTGCCACTGCCGTTGGGGCCGATCAACCCCACCCGCTGGCCGTCCTCCAGACGCAGCGTACACTCCTGGAGAACGGGACGGCCCGGCCCGTAGGAAAAGCTTACCGCATCGAGATGAATCAGCGGGCTGGTCATCGCCACTCCACCAGTACGAGCCCCACGAGCACGATCAAGAATACCACGCCGAAGTACGCATCGTGAAGGGAGAAGGCGAAATGGTCCAAGAGGTAGAAATGCCCCCGGAAGCCGCGACATTTCATGGCCGCTACCACCCGCTCGGACCGCTCCAGGCTACGCACCAAGAGCATGCCGACCAGGTAGCCGTAGGTCCGGTAGGTGTGCAGGTTCAGCCCCGGCCGAAACCCACGCAGCCGCATGGCCGCCGTCAGACGTTGGTACTGCCGTTCCAGGACCTCCAAGTAGCGGACCGTAAACAGCAGCAGGTGAATCAGCTTTTCGGGCACGTAGAAATGGCTCAGGGCATGGCCGAGCGTGGTCACGTCAAGGGTGGTCAGCAGGACCATCAGGGCCAGGAGAATCGCGTTGCCTTTCAGTGCGATCGTGGCCACCAGGAGCAAGCCCTCCCGGCTATAGGCCAGTGGCCCGAGGTTCCCCAGCGCCGTACCCGGCGTGGTCCACGGAATCAGGACCAAAAGCAGCAGGAGGATCAGATTGAACGGGGCCAGACGCCGCAGGACCTGTCCCAAGTTCAAGCGGGCTACGAGCATCGCGACAACGGCCACGGCCAGAGCTAACCCCAACGTGGCCGCCTGCTGACAGACGGCCACGAGCCCCGAAAAGCCCACCGCCGCAAGAATCCGTGCGCGGGGATCAACACGGTCGATCCACGACCGGTGCAAGCGCCCCGTGGCAGACGAGAGCGAGGTGACCAATTGGGACATGGGAATCGGGGGCAGGGTTGGCGATTGAATTCGAACCGTTTAGCCTCGGTACTTGTGCCAAGCACGAATCGATGAACCACGAGTTTTTCTGGTCAATCAAAATGATTGACCACTTGCTTCGCCTTCTTGGCCTTCTCCTTGTGCAGGACACCGAGAAAGTAGAAGCTCGTGCCCATCAGGCCGAGAATCACGCCAATGCCGCCGAAGATGTCGTGCAGGCGGACTTTCTGCTCGTAGGCGTCGATTTCTTTGCGCAACTGGACGAGCTGGGTACGCACGGCTTCGAGTTCCTGCTTCAGGGCGGCCATATCGACGCCGGCCGGCAGTGCGTGCCCGCCGGAGGGTAGCAAGTCGGACGCGGGTCTGGTTGTTGCGCCCAGGGGCTTTTCCTTCTCCGTTGTGCCGGCAGCAAGACTGGTCGGCAGTTCCTCCGCGGCAACCTTGTACTTGGCGCTATGCCCATCGTCGGTGTCCACGACAAACGTGTGTTCGATCCGCTGGCGGGCAACGAAACGGAACTTGCCCGCCTCGTCGGTCGTCGTCTCCCCGAGTTTCTCGCCGTGGGGGCCAAGCACGGTGACGGCCGCGTTACGGATCGGCTCGTTGCCGGCTGCATAAACATCGCCTTCGATCGTCGTGCCGTTGGCCAGAGCGAAAACGTGGAGCTTGTGGGCCGAGGCGGGGGAGGCGAGAAGGAAAAGGAGGATGAGGGAAAACGGAAAACGGAAAACGGAAAACGGAAAACCGAAAATTGGAGATTTGACACCCGAAATCTGATATGGGAAATCTGAGATGGGAAATCCGAGATCGGGGATTGGGGAGCGGGGCATGGGAGGCGACGGCTCAGGGGCCGGGTTCGAGGAAAGGGGCTTCAAGAAGCTCGGGCTGGACTTTACGGAGAAAGGCGACCACGCTGCCGGTGACCAAGCCTTCGACCAAGGCAACCGGGACGTGGGCCAGAATCACGGCCGGCGACAGGAGGGCGAATTGTTGGCCCAACGCGGCCACCGCCGCGGCAGTCAACATCGCGCCGAGCAGCGTGGCCACCACGCCCGCGACCACCCCGCTCCCCACGGCATACCAAGGAGATTTGGAACGCACCGTACCGCGACACAAGTAATAACAAACGACGGCCGGCAGGGCCATCGTCGTGGTGTTGATTCCAAGGGTCGTCAGGCCACCAAAGCCAAAGAAGACCGCCTGCAACAGAAGGGCGATCAAAATCGCCGGGAAAGCGACCCAGCCGAGCACCAATCCGACCAGCCCATTGAGCACCAAATGCATGCTCGTCGGTCCTAGCGGGACTCGCACGAGCGAGGCAACAAAGAAGGCCGCACTCAGCAAGGCCACCTGCGGCATCTGTTCATAGTCCAACTTGCGCAGCCCGATCACCGTCCCCCCCAAGGCCACCGCCCCACCGACGGCCAGCATGAGGATCCCTTCCGTCGAATTGGCCAGCCCTTCATGGATGTGCATGGTTCTAACGGAGAGGGAAGAGTGGGAAGGGGAAAGCAAAGGAAGGGATCAGTTCCAGACGGTTCAAAAGGGGCATTCCCCCTTTATCCCTCGTCAAGTCTTTTGATGAAAACATACGGAAGGACTCCTCTCGTCTGTCGACCAGCTACTCTCCCCGATCCCCTCTCTCCTCTTCCCTACCAATCACTTCATTTCAACCGTTTTCACCCAGAAAAGACCGCCGAGTTCGACGTTGACGGGTTTGCCGGCGGGATTGGGAAGCTTTTGATCCGGCTCCCCGTCGACCAACGCGGCGAAACCCCACCAACCGGCACGAGGCATGGTGTAGGCAAATTGGCCGTTGGCGTCGGCCTTGATCACTTGGGTGACAAAGGCGTCGTTGGGAATCTCCACCTGGCGGTCCTCGTTGTAGTACTCCACTTCGACCGTGGCAAAGGGGACCGGCTGACCGTTACGCCGGACAATCCCGCGGAACGTATTGCCAGCCCAGAGACCGTAGGGACGCACCAGCGGTTCAATCTCCACGGGAAAACCGACCATCTGATCCCAGCCGTCCTCGGCGCCGAGGTAGTCGACCACGACTTTCGTGTAGTGGACGATCATCTTTTCTTCAGCCGGTTCCCAATACGGCGCCGGTTCGAGGTAGAACACGTAATCGGCCGGACGCAGCAGCCGGACCGTCGCGGTGTAGGCCGTCTTGCCGTCCAGGGATTTGGACTTGAGGGTGTCCCGCAGATCGTAATGCTTGCCGGCAACGAGCATTCCAAACCGTCGCGGCTGGCCCATCTCCATCACGGGGCCTTGCTCCATGGGATGGGTAAACAGGATCTCCAAGTCGACTGTCTTGCCATCGTCGGCCGTGACCACGTCTCGCGACGGGCGAAGTACCTGGAAGTGCGATTGCGCGACGCGAGCCCCGCCGAGCACCAATACGACCGTCAAGCCAACGAGAAACGGTTTCCAGCAGGCGTTCACGCCAGATCCTCCCTGAGCAAGGGCATGGGATGTGGGTAACACAATCCCCACTATTTTATTACGCCAGTGGCCGCCTGTCGACCAATTGATCCGGGGGGCTCTTGGGGGACCGTCAGAAAGGATTGCCCCCTAGTGGGCCTATTCGCCCTCGGCACTGGCCATTACCAGCTCGCCCTTGAAAACCCCCTTCATGCCACGGAGCTGGGAGGCGAGCATCTGCAGCCGGCTGGCCGGGCCCCGGAGCACGATCACTTCCAGGCAGACGTCGTGGCTCAGATGGGTGTGGAGTGTGGAAACGACCAGGTCGGTGTGGTCATGCTGCAACTCCATCAGGCGGTCACGAAGTTGCGAGCGGTGGTGATCGTAGACGAGCGTTAGAGTGCCCGCCACCTCGCGGGTATCCGTTTCCCAAGCCCTGCGCGTAAGCATGTCGCGGATCAGTTGGCGGACCGCTTCGCTCCGGGTGGCGAACTGCTCTTCCTGACAGAACTGGTCGAACTTTTTGAGCAACTCCCCTTCAACCGAAACGGAAAAGCGAACGATTCCAGACAAAGCCAAGCCTCCCAACTAACAGTAGGCACTCCCCAGCGGGGGTCGAGAGTGCATCAGCAAAACCCCAAGTGTTGGTTATAGTCGAGGCCAGGATCCTCGACAACCAACTGGGAACGTTTTCCCAACGACTCTCCGCTGTACGAAGGGGGCAGGGTTCAGGATTTTAACGCGAACGTTTCTTCGGCCCCCGAGTCCTGAACCCTAAACCCTGAACCCTTCGGTTGTGGCCCTATTGGGCTGGGGTTCGCGCCGTATGGCATCAGGCAAAACGCGGCGGGCAAGCCCGGCCGCGTGAAGGTTAGCTGCGGGTTGGGGCCTGGAGCGGTTGTTCCACGACGGGTGGGGAGGCGGTCGCCTTCTGCTGCCAGGGAGCGAAGATGAAGAGAGCCCCGAAACAGATCAACGCGAAGCCGATCAGGTAGTTCCACTTCAACGGCTCTTTGAGATACCAGAGCGAGAAGAGGCAGAAGACGGTCAGGGTGATCACTTCCTGGACGGTCTTCAGTTGCGCCGTGCTGATCCCGCAGTTATGGCCGATCCGGTTGGCCGGCACCTGGAAGCAGTATTCCACAAAGGCGATCAGCCAACTGACGAGGATCGCCGCCCAGAGGGCCGAGGTCTTGAACTTCAGATGCCCGTACCAGGCAAACGTCATGAAGACATTCGAGATTGTCAACAGAATCAGGGTTGTAAGCCACATCGCCGTCGTTTTATCCGATTACCAAATGTACTCCAAGCCGAGCGTGAGACCGTGATACAAAGCGTGCCCGTTGGTGTTCACCCGGGAACTATCATAACCGGAAACCTGGGAGGCGATCCGGTAATCGACTTGTTCCGGGGCAAAGGCCAGATTGGTAATGAAAATCCAATCATAGGCGGCATGGAAAGTCAAGCGGGGGGTGAGCTTATAGAGCCCCTGCACGCCGATTTCCGCCAGACCGGAGACCTCGACTTTGTGGGCCCAATTGTGAATAGATCCGTAGTCTTCGCTGGAACTCCCGCTCGAATACGTGACCTGGCTAGCTGCAAGCTGGCTGTCCTGCTCGGCGTAGCTCAACATCGGCCCGAGCTTATAGCGGGCACCGAACTCCCAGAGGCGGTCGCGAAACGTCAACTCACCGCCGATCTGAATGCCGAACATCTCGTTGTTCGTATCGATGCTGTACCGGCCACGAGTGTCGGTGGTGAAGGGTTGTAGCCCGTCCGTGTATTCACGACCTCCCCGGCTGGAGAAGGCAAAGTGTTCATTGATGGAGAGGTATCGGAATCCGCCGAGATACGACATGAAGCAACCGGGCTGGCGTTCCCGCCGCCAGCGGCCGTTGGGATAGAGCACCAGCCGATCCGGACGTCCACGCGGGTGAAGCCGGAGGTTCACCTCGAAGTTGTCGATCTCGGAGGAGTAGTAGAGCTGATGCTCAAGCGCCTCGTTGAAGGCAAGGCCGAGCAGTTCTTCGACGGCAGTGGGAACATGATCGCCGGTGTTGAAGTAGCTGTACAGGTTGCCCGCAAGATACGTTCGGCCGCCCTGCGAGTAGGACTGAAACGTTCCACTGAGGTCTTTGGATTCATCCCACGAATTCATCCCCCAATAGTTGAACTCGACGAACTGGTCACGATTGCTCGTGTCGCGGCCCAGGTAGTGGGCCACGGTGGCGTAGTAGCCGGCCGCCACGTCAAAGCCGAGTGCTTTGGTCGTCACGGGGGTGGTTTGGCTGGGAGTGCTGAGGAACACCTGATAGCTCAAATTCGTGGGACGTGTGCGTGAACGGGTCAGAACGCGCACTCCTTGATCCACGCTCCAGTTGGGCGGACAACAATAGCCGTCGCCATCCGCCGTGCAGGGGGAGTTCTCGGGAGCCCCGGCCGGAAAACCGGGCAGCGGGCCAGCCCCGGGCGCAGCGGGGGCCAACGCCGCGTCCGGCGGGAGGAAGGCATTCTCGGGAACCGGTTCGATCGGTACACGGGTATCAGGAGCCGTGAACGAGGTCTCTCGGACGCCGTAGGTCTCGTCCATCCGCCCGACCCATTGGCCCAGGGCCGAAAGAGGGACGAGCGCGACGAGGATCGCCAGGCTTACCAAAAGACCTCTTGTTGCCATCTTCACCAGGTTATCCTCCTTGACTGACCTGCGGCATCCTGTGCGCCGACTCTATCCGCTCAGTCCTAGCGATACACAACTGCCTAATCGGCCAACCAACGCCGACAGAACAGGAATAATCGCTAGAATCTCGATAGCAACCGCCTTTTGCGCAATCGTTATAGCCTTACAGTCTTGCCGATCCACCCAAACCCCCCGGTTTACCACTCCTCCGTGGCAAACGACTGAGGGGATGGTAGCCATGACGTAGCGCGATCTTCGCGTCCTTGACGGTTGATCTTTCTCCTTTCTCATCTGGAGGAATCACTCTTCCGACCAGCATGCCAACCCCTTATTAGAGAGAGGTAAGCAAGATTAGTTGGCGCCGGGGATTGCGCAAACGAAACGGCCGGCTTGCGCCGGCCGCTCGCGGGTGGAGGTTCGACGGCAAGACGCCGGGGGACGAGGCCGGGGTGGCGGCCCCTGGGCCCGGCGTGGGGCGGTGTAGGCCG
>CAZLDQ010000162.1:0-12903 GCA_964558295.1 uncultured Planctomycetaceae bacterium
GTTTAGTGACCGTGCGGTCACTTTTCAATACTAATTGGCCGACAAGGGGAACCCTTCCGTCACGATCCGATCTTCTATACGGATTTTCCGCGCCTTTTTGCCAAAAAATCGAGTATCCCATCTCCCTTCCAAAGTGGTGAGATATAGCCTTTAGGGCGATACTCAAATGACTCGAAGGAGTTGGCAAGATAGTCCATGTCGGATTGATGTATCGTAATATGACTGTTGGGTCGGAATAAAAGACGCTATCGTATCGCAATCGGGTTCTGGTGACGCTTGCAGGTGGTCTGGTGCGATCGGTCTGTTCGCCTGTCCTGTCGTGAACCTTGGCACGGTCCCGCTTGGGTGATACGCTAGCGGATGCATCGGTGATGCCGAGGGCTTTGCCGACCCTTGCTATGGCGAGGCTTTGAGGATTGGTTTACACACGAGGAAACCGCCATGATGTTGCGTAGTTCGTGTTCGGTGTTCGCGGTTGGGCTCTGCCTGCTCTTGGCCCCGATGACTCGTGCCCAGGAACTGCAGGTCGTTCCTGACCATGCCCTGGGTGTCTACCAGCCAGGCGAAACGATTCGCTGGAATGTTCACGGCGAGGGGGCCGACGGCTCCGAGGCTGTCTATGTTCTCAAGAAGGGTGGGTTGACCGAATTGGCCAAGGGGCAGATCGCCTTGTCGGGCGGTCGTGGGCACCTTGAAGCCAAGCTTGACGAACCCGGCTGGTTGCTTCTGAACGTGAGCATCCAACCGGCTCAAGGCAAAAAGGTCACGGGGGCAGGAGGTGCTCTGGTCGCACCGGAGAAGATCCAGCCGGCCGTGCCTTGCCCGGACGATTTCGACGCCTTTTGGGAGGCCAAGCTTAAAGAGTTGGCGGCCGTGCCGATGAGTCCGACGCTTGAGGCGGCCGAGAGCGGCAAGCCGGATGTCGAGTACTTCAAGATTACGATGAATAACATCCGCGGTTCCCGAATCCGCGGCCAACTGGCGCGCCCGAAGCAGGGGGGCAAGTTGCCCGCGATGCTCATTGTGCAATGGGCTGGCGTTTATCCGCTCGCCAAGGACTGGGTTCTCGGTCCGGCTGCGGAAGGCTGGCTGGTGCTCAACATCAACGCCCACGACTTGCCGATCGACGAGTCTTTGCAGTTCTATGAGGATCAGAAGACGGGGCCGCTCAAGGATTATCCGGCCATCGGCAACGGCGACCGCGAGACTAGCTATTTCCTGCGGATGTATCTGTCCTGCTACCGGGCTGTCGAGTATCTGATCGAACGTCCCGACTGGAACGGTCAGACGTTGATCGTCACTGGAGGCAGCCAGGGGGGCTTGCAGTCGATCGTTACGGCCGGGCTGCATCCGAAGACGTCGGCCGTTTTGGCCTGCGTACCGGCCGGTTGTGATCTCCTGGGGCCCGAGGCCGGCCGGCTGCCCGGCTGGCCGATGTGGTACTGGAAGACCGAGGGGAAGGACAAGGCCGAGGTCCATCGTGCGGCCGGCTATTACGATGTGGTCAACTTTGCCTCACGTGTGACGTGCCCCGTGCTGATTGGCGTGGGGCTGATCGACACCACTTGCCCTTCGCCGGGTGTGTTTGCTGCTTACAACCAGTTGAAGGGCCCCAAGGAAATCGTGGTCCTGCCGTTTGCCGAACATCTCGACAAGAAGGGGTCGCATGGTCCCTACTATGTCCGGTTCAACGTTTGGAAACAGACGTTCCTTCAAGGCAAAGGCTACCAAGACATCCCCCCTTCTCCTTCGGTGCATTGAAGTTTCCACACAGAAAATGCTTCCGAGAAGACTCTCGCAAGGAGATGAACGATGAAACGAGTGTTGAACGCGAAGTTGACGGTCTCTCGTCCCGGTATACTCTTCGGACTCGTGACGACGGCCTTGTGGATCGGCTTGGGGGGGACCAAGGCGGATGCCTGGGGACCGCATCCGCAGATCACGCGTGCGGCGCTGGAGGTGCTTCCCGAGGCCGATCGCTGGAAGGCCGCACTTGGGGAAGACAACCTGACGGCGCTGACGAGATACTGCTGGTTGCCCGATTGGCGAGATCAGGACTTGGGCGAGTTCTACGCGAACGACTACCTGCTGATTCGCCAGATGCCGCGTCATGTTGGCCATTGCATGCCGGCGGTCCAGGAGACCTTCACCCCATACTTCCGCCGGGCCCTGCAAGCGTTGCGCACCGAGACGCCGGTCAACGCCTGCCGCCAGATCGGACCGCTGGTGCACTTCGTGGAAGACGTTGGTGCTCCGCCCCATGCCAAAGAACGCTGTCCCCATCACACAGAACTGGAAAACTGGGTCCGCGCGGAACAGATTGTGATCGCCGGTTATGAACCCCGTTTGCTGGGCAAGACCGACGACGAGGCCCTGGCCGGCCTGTTGCAGCGGATTGCCGGGCTGGTCGAGTTCTCCGAGGCTCGCGCCGAACGTGCGTTGCCGTTGGTCTCACAGCCTCAGCCCGACCGTGCTCAGGTCGAGCCGATTGTCCTGGAGTCCGCCCTGGAAAGCGCCCGCGTAACGGCCGACATGCTCTATACGATCTTCAGCCTGGGGCTTGCGCCGCAACCGGAGGGAGCAACTCTGACGGGCCTGGTCACGGCGGCTCCATTGCCGCAGCGCAACAATCACGGCGCGAGGATTGCGCTTCTGGATACCGACTACGCCACCTTGGCCGTGAGCGCCAAGCCGCAGTCCGAAGCCACCCTCTGGCAAGGCAACTACTTGTTTCATCATCTGCCGCCGGGAACTTATCGGGTGCTGGCCTATCGCACCGCTTCGCAGTATTACATCTCGGAGCCAATCACCTTGACGGCCGGCAAACAGACGCGGCTTGATTTCACGCTTCCAGCAGTCGAACCGGCCGGGAATGTCGTGGAAAATCCCGATGGGCAGTTGTCCTATTTACAACCGGGCGTCCCAGACCGCTGGAAACAGGCCAAGTCGGCCGACTCCGCCGTTTGGCTCAGTTCTCCGGCTTGGGTGAAACCGGGGATGACCTACCGCTGTGGGGCCGTGCTCAAAGATCCGACGGTGAAGGTCAGCTTCCATTTCCAGGCAAAGCCGGGGAAGGGCGGCACCGTTCCGCCGCCGGCGGTCTGTCCCCTCGTGACCAGTGGCGACCGGCGTGCTGAACTGACGACCACCCTCGATGCACAGCGTCAAAGTGTGGTTGTCGAAGTGCAGTCTTCGCGCCCGCTGACCGAGGTGATCGAGAACGTCTGGGTGGTGCCGGAAGTGCCGCCCGAGAGTTCGCGGAAGTAGCGAGCCTCGGAGGAGTCGGGGCGTCGTGCGCGCAACAACTCACGCAGCCACGAGCGGCTGATGTCGGCGACGATCAATAGATGGGCCCAACGTCCGCTTTCTGCGAAAACGCGAGACTCTTGAACCGAAAACGGCACTAGTCGTCATCCATCTGAAGAGTATGCAAGCACTTCGTGAGTAGCTTGTTGGAGATCCAGCCTCGCAGAAACCAGAGAATCGGCACTTGCCGGACAAGCTCAAGCAGAATGGATACGCGCGCGATCGCGATCTGCAACTGCGTGTGCGGATCAATCTGGTAGGCGATTTCCACACCGAGGTAGTTCTTAAACGTGAACGGGGCGAGCATCCTGACATCGGCCGCACGGATCTGGTAGCGTGCCCCAACGCCCTCGATCAACAAACGGCAATTCTTGTCGTCAAAGAAGATCAGGACGTGATCGTCACCATCGATCGAGAGCTTTGCCATCTTGGTCCGGTCAGAGTCGGAAAGCTCGGCGGCCATGATATCCGTTCCGCCGGAACGCTCGGCCAGTTCACGGGCGCGGGCCCCAATCAACCACGAGACAATCTGGCGATGGACTTTGCAGGGCACGAAGAACGGGATGATCCCCCCCACCGAACAGCACACGGCTACGACCATAAGCCCCGTATTGCCCGCCCCCGGTCCGGCCCGCTCTGCCGTGGAACCCAACAGTGCGCCGCCGATCAGCAGCGCAAAGCCGAGGACGAGCATCACCAGCGTAATTTTTCCAGGCGTCCAGCCTAAGAGCGGTCTTTCGGCGACCGGCGTACAGAACGAGCCGGGAAAGGCAAACGGATCGTCAAAATACCCCTCGCCAATCGCCCGAATCGACGCTTTGATCGCCGGATACCGGAAATCCGTCTCCCAAGTCTTTGCAGCCATCGTCTTCCCCGCCTGGTTCTGAGGGACCCGAACCGCCCGTTGCTTGGCTCCCCTTAGGATTGTGTTTTCAGGGTAAGGCCACTACGAGAACTGCGACGAGTGCCACGATTCCTTGCCTGCGCAACCACTGCTTGCCCTTTGACTTCGACGTGCGCTTGTTCATCGCTTGCCCAACCTTGCGAAAGCCCCATCCCCATTGAGCATGGCGAATTCTACCCCGGCGGCAGATGGTCCGGCAAGAGGTGGAACTGGGCCAATTGGAAGCGGGGCCACGACTTGTTTTTGCCAGGCTGCCCCAGTTTTCTTATTCAATCTCAAATCTCAAATTTCAAATCCCAGATCAGAATTCAAAGAATTCGCTCGCAATTGGGCCAGCGATTCTGCTAGGCTCAGGTTGGCGTTGAAAGAGAAAGGAACACAACCCATGGTAAACCCGAAGACGATGGATCTGGCAGAAATCATGCGTACTAAGCCATCTGCCGAAGCAGAGGACGCCGACGACCGGCGCAACGTGTTTCGCCGCTGGATGGAATACTGCTGCTTGCCGGGCGCGAGCGGCATCCGCCCGGAGCCGGAAGACCGGACCGTTCCCCCCGACAGTGAACTGCTCCCACAACACGGCGAAAGCGTTGACCAAAAGGAAATCGACCGCGTCAAGCGGCTCGCCGTAGAGCTTGGGGCTCGAGGGAGACTGTTTGCCCGGCAAGGGACGGTGGTGGCGACGTGGCGCATGCACAAGGGGAATCGTCTGGGCCCTTATTATCGGTTAGCTTATCGTGAGGATGGACGCCAGAAGTCGATCTATCTGGGCGCGTCGGCCTGGGTGGCTCGGCAGGTCCGTTGGCTCCTGGCCAGACTCCAGACGCCGCTTCGTCAGGGGCGTTCCCTGGAGCGAGTTCGAGCAGTGATTCGAGCTTCGCTCCGTCGTCATCAGGCCCAGGCCCAATCCCTCTTCGGCGCCCTGGGCGTTCAGGTCAAAGGTCTCAGGTACCCCGGCCTCCTGAGCCACCTCCGTGACCTGCTCCGTTCCCGCGAAGCCGTCGCCCACCAGCGCCGCGTAGCCTCTGCCTGGCGGGTCATCACCGGCCAGGACGAAGGCGGAACACCCCAGACGTACCGAACCGCGTCATGCCCAAGCAATTCCTCCGCGTAATGTGTCCTCCATCGACAGGCTGTCGCCCTCCGCCCCCCCCGCCTTGGCTGGTTTCCCGCCTAAGGGCGAGCAGGGGAGTCTGGGGCACCGCGGTCGTTTTTGGCCGTGTGGTGGCTTTCGCGTCGCTACAATCCTGGTTATCGGCATCACATTACCCTTGATCACAGTTGTCCCCTCCGTGTTAGGCGGTTCTGTAGCGTAGGCTTATAGTGTATTCGATGGGGTGATCGAATGGGCCGTTTGTCCACCATTCTGTCGGCGAGGTGCTTGACCATGGAGCCACCGCGTCTTTCCGAATCCTCCGCCCGGGTCTACCTGACGATCGTGCTCGGGATGTCAATGCTCATCCTCGCAATGGTGTATGTGCTACATGTGGGAAACCAGATCAATGAGCAGTACCTTCCCTTGTTGAACGCCTCGGCGGAGATACGCGATGTTGTGTCCAGCCAGGGCCGGCTGATTGTCGGACTGCAAGCGGTTTTGATCTTCATTTCGCTCATGATGACGTTCTTGATTGTCGGGTCGTTTCGCCGTTACGATACGGCGCGGCGGCAAGCGGAGGAGCGGCTCGCGCAAACACAACGTGAAGCGGAGAATGCCAACCAGTGTAAGAGCGACTTCCTGGCTAACATGAGCCATGAGATGCGCACGCCGCTGACGGCGATTCTCGGCTATGCCGACCTGCTGGCCGAAGAGCCGGATGCGGTCGATGCCTGCGTGGCGGCCGAGATCATCCGACGCAACGGCGCCCATCTTCTGACGCTGATCAACGATATCCTCGATCTGTCGAAGATCGAGGCCGGCAAATATGAGACGAAGCTGGATATCTGTTCGCCCAGCCAACTCGTCACCGAGGTGGTGACCCTGATGCGGATTCGTGCGGAGGCCAAGGGAATCACCCTCACGGCTCAGTCGGAAGGCCCGATTCCGGAGACAATCACCACCGATTCGACGCGTTTGCGTCAGATCTTGCTGAATGTTATTGGCAATGCCGTCAAGTTTACCGAGACCGGCGAGATCCGCGTGATTTTGCGGTTGATAGAGGAGGCGGGCAAGCCGTTGATCCGGTTCGATGTCATCGACACGGGAATCGGCATGTCGAGCGAGGAGCTGGACCATCTGTTCTTGCCGTTCACACAGGGCCGGCGAAAACTCGGGGGGACAGGGCTCGGCTTGGCGATCAGCCGCCGCCTTACGCGAATCCTCGGCGGCGATATCAAGGTGACGAGCAGACTCGGTCAGGGAAGCACCTTTGAGATTACGGTCGCCGCGGGCGATCTGGACGGGGTGCCCCTCATTGAGCAGGACGCGACCTCGCCCGCGACCGGACTCAAGCCGCCAGGGGGTGAGATGGCCAAGGCTGCACGGCTGCCTTGCCGGATCTTGCTGGCCGAGGATGGACCGGACAATCAACGCTTTGTCTCGCTCCTTCTCCGGCGAGTTGGGGCGGATGTTGCCATCGCGGAGAACGGGCAGATCGCTGTCGAACTGGCACTCAAGGCCGAAGCTGAACAATCGCCGTTCCGTCTGGTGGTTATGGATATGCATATGCCAATCATGGACGGCTATGAGGCCACCCGCCGCCTTCGTGAAAAAGGATTCACACGGCCGATCATCGCCTTGACCGCGTACGCGATGAAGGACGACATGGCCAAGTGTCTGGCCGCCGGGTGCGACGCCTACGTGAGCAAGCCGGTTGACCGCCGGCAGTTCCTGGAGGTGTTGCACTCACACCTGACCGCGACCGCTTCGGCGGCGGATGGCATTTCCACCCTCGAACAGCCGGCCAACTTGCCCGGGTAGAGTCAGCCAGACGAATCGGCATCGAACGCAGACGGCGGACCACTACAGCGGTCACCACATCGTGTACAAGTGCGAATTGCCCTTCGTCGTCATTGTCGAACTGGCGGTCGAGATGACAGAACTTGTCGACGAATGGGGATAGAGTTGGTGGACAATCGTCGTGGAATGACTCGATGGGGAGGGGCCGGACAATCGTTGCAGCCGTCAAGCCTGGTAAACCTGGAAAACTCTTCGCAGGCGGCAAAGAACCTTGGGGGACACAAGTAACGCCGTCCGATCCTATTGGCAGAGGGCTGGCGGTGTCGTCAGGGAGCAGCCCGATCCGTCGGACAGATAACGTCGATCAACCGAGCCTGCGTCAGGAAGGGGCCGTTTCGTGCAACTCAAGAATTGCCTTGCGCCGATGGCAGGCCTCATGCTGCTGTGGGCAGGCATTGGGAGAGTGGACGCCCAGGAGACTCGTCGGTTCATTTTCCCTGAACAGCGGCGTCTGGAGATCCGCGATCCTTCGCAATTGCCTCGCACTCACGTTCCCGATATCCCACCGCCGCCGACTGTCGCCACGCCGCCATCGTCAAATGAGGTCTGGACGCTGTCGTTGGATGAGGCGATTCGTTGCGCATTGGCCAATGCCGACGTGGTTCGGGTTGCTGCTGGTGACACGGTCGTTGCCTCCGGGGCAACAATCTATGAACCGGCGATTCAAAATACACAGATCGACCAAAACCGGGCCGCGTTCGATCCCAAATTGGAGAGTCGGAATACCTTTTCCCGGATCGAACAACCCTATGCTACAGGAATTTCCCCCCAGGTCGGCATTGATGCCAATTCGATCGACGGATTTCAGTCGTCGGCGGGCGTAACGAAGTCGTTTGCGACTGGCGGCAGCATGGGGATGGATGTCAATGTCGACCATAGCCGCCTGCGCAATTCAAACGATCTGTTGTTGAACCCCCAGACGGGCAACAATGTTTCCCTCTACTTCAATCAACCCCTTTTGAAAGGGGCTGGCAGCCGTGCCAACCTTGCTCCCATCCTGATCGCCCGGATCAACACGGAACGGTCCTTTTTTCAGTTGAAGGATTCGGTTCAGGACCTCGTGCTCAGCGTAATCCAGACTTACTGGAACATGTCGTATGCCCAATTAGATGTCTGGGCACGTCGGCAGCAGGTGGAGCAGGGGCGGGAAGCGTTGGAACGTGCGGAGGGACGGTTGTCGGTGGGGTTGGGCGACGAGGGGGACGTGGCCCAAGCTCGCGTCTCGTATGAGAACTTTCGTGCACTGTTGGTCGCTTCCGAGGCAAGGTTGCTCAACCAAGAGGCCGTCATGCGCAATCTGCTCGGCTTGCCGCCTTCCGACCCGCGGCACATCCAGTTGGCCACGGCCCCGATTACTACATGCCTGAAGACACCTTGGGACAGCCTGATGCGCCTGGCCGAACAGTATCGGCCCGACGTGATCGAACTGAAGCTGATTCTGGAAGCTGACCAACAGTATCTGGCCATGTCGCGCAACCAAGCGTTACCGCAGGTCGACGTCGGCGCCCTGTATCGTTGGAACGGCCTGGAAGGGACAACGCCGGTTGGTCAACACGTGTCTTCCCGCGGCGGTGAGTATCCGGATTGGGAGGTCGGCGTCACGTTTTCCGTGCCCCTTGGGTTGCGCAAGGAGCGGGCGGCGATTCGTGAGCGGGAACTGCTGATCATGCGTGATCGGGCTAATCTGCAACAGGCCCTCCATAGTGTTTCGCACGAGTTGGCTGCGAGCTTTCGCAATCTGGCCCAATACTACCAGCAATACGAGGCCTACCGCCGGATGCGGGAGGCCTCCCGGCTGAACCTCGATCGTCAGATGGCCGACTTCATGGTCGGCCGCCGGACCCTGTACCTCAACGTGCTCCAGGCGCTGACCGATTGGGGCAATGCGGTGACCTCGGAATATCAGGCTTTGATCCAGTACAACACCGAGCTGGCACGGTTAGAGGCCCTGACGGGGACGATTCTGGAAACCCACGGAGTTCGCTTTTTTGAGGAGCGTTACCACTCGATTGGGCCGATTGGCCGCTTCGGCGCCGAACCGTGTTATCCTCGCGACATGCGCCCAGGTCCGAACACCGATCAGCCTCCCCCTCCAGGCAGTGAGACCTATCGGCGTCCCGAGTCATTGGAAATCCCCGACGTAGACGGTGAGAACTAGCGAGGTCTACTCGTACCGTAGCGATTCGATCGGATCGAGCAGGCTTGCCTTACGAGCAGGATAATAGCCAAAGAACATTCCGACCGCACCGGCAAAGAGCAGGGAGACGATAATGGCCTCCACGGAGATCGTTATCGGCCATCGCGCCCCGCTGAGAATGGCGTTGAGAATGTAGGTTCCGCCTACCGAGGTGACTACGCCCACCACGACTCCCAGGGCGCCGCCTAAGGTGGAAAGCAGGATCGCCTCGACGAGGAACTGGCGGAGAATATCGCGGGAGCGGGCGCCGACTGCCAGTCGAATGCCGATTTCGCGGGTTCGTTCGGTGACAGAAACGAGCATGATGTTCATGATACCCACGCCGCCGACCACGAGCGACACGCTAGCCACCGATCCGAGCAGGAGCGTCATCACCCCGGAGATGATTCGCAGCACATTGGCCACTTCGGCCGTGTTCCGTACGGTGAAGTCGTCCGCAGCGCCGTTGCGCAGATGATGGCGTTCGCGCAAGAGGCGTTCGATTTCCTGTTGGGCATCGGGCATCAGTCGGGGGGACCGCGCGGAGACGAGGATTGCTCCCACATTGTTGAAGGTCGATCCTTGCAGCCGTTTCTTCACTGTTGTAAAGGGTGCCAGGATAATGTTGTCCTGATCCTGACCGACCAGATTGGCTCCCTTGGGTTCGAGAATCCCGATGACCCGGAAGGGGATGCTCTTGATGCGAATCATTTTGTCGATCGGATCGGCGGAAGGAAAGAGATTATCGACAAGCGTTTTGCCGATGACGCAGACTTTGGCTGCCGATCGGACCTCGCGGTCGGTGAAGAATCCACCCCGCCGGATCTGCCAGTTGCGCACGATCAAGTAGGAACCGTCGACGCCCAAGATTTCGTTAGGCACCCAGTTGAGATTACCGGCAATCACTTGACCTTGGGTGCCGACAATCGGTGAAGCGGCCAGGACGGCCGAGCATTCGTTTTCGACTGCCTTTGCGTCGGCGGCAGTCAGGGTGGGCGCACTACCCACTCCGCGTCGAACGCCGCCTCCCGACGCGCTGCCGGGAAACACGACCAGCACGTTTGTTCCGAGGCTCTGAAACTGTTGTTGGACCATCAGCCCTGCTGATTGGCTGATCGAGACCAGCAGGATTACGGCCGCCACACCAATGACGATCCCCAGCACGGTCAATCCCGCGCGGGTCTTGTTCTTCCCCAACGCTCGCAGCGCGATCCGGGTCGTCAGCCAGAGGTTCACCAGCGACTCTCCTTCAGGAGGCAGAGCATACGATATGTCTCCAGTCTAGGGGGAAGCGACCGAACCGTCGACCGTCTTCAGGCCGGTCACTACCTCCTGGTTTTCCCGCAGGCTGTCTGAGAGAAGCTCCGTATACTTTGTATCGCTCAGACCGACGACTGCTTCGACGGCTGAGAGCAGCTCCCCGTCGAGCACCCAGACATGCCTCCGCGATCGGAATCGTTTTGAATGGACGCCTTCCTCCGATGCCACCGAGGGGGATTGCTTGGCGTGCTCGTCGGATTTCTCCTCCCAGAGACCTTCGACGATGTTCCGGTCCTTGGGATGAACCTGTTCCGAGCGTGGATGGAATCGCAACGCCGCATTGGGCACTCGCAGCACGTTGGTATGCTGTTCGATCTGGAACGACAGGTTCGCTGTCATTCCTGGCAGAAGTTTCAACTCGCTGTTGGGTGACTCGACGACCACTGTATAGGTTACGACATTCTGAACAGTGGTCGGATTGAGGCGGACTTGGGCAATGGTCCCCTCAAAGGTGTCGTCGGGATACGCATCCACCGTGAACTTGACCGGCTGCTTGCGGTGTTCTGCTTCACGGATCAGACCGATATCGGCTTCGTCCACAGAGGCATAGACGTACACCTTCTCGTCAAGGTTCGGGGCGACGACGAACAGCACGGGCGTTTGGAACTGTGAGGCCACCGTCTGGCCTGAATCGACCTTGCGGTCGATCACGAGCCCGTCGACCGGTGACTTGATCGCCGTGAATTCCAGGTTTGTCCGCGCTGAAGCCAGGCTTGCCTCGGACTGGAGGACGGCTGCTTCCGCCAGCCTCACTTGGGCCTCCAGCGATTTTCGCTCGGCCGTGTACTGATCGACTTCCGTTTCGGAGATGAAGGTTTTCTTGGTTTCTCGCAGCTTCAAGGCTCGTTTCTCGTCGCGGACGGCCTGTTCCAAGAGTACCTTGACACGTTCGAGGTCCGCTTGCGTATGGGCCAGAGCCGCTTCTTCGCGAGCCACATTGGCCTTGTACGTGCGCGGATCGACTTGTGCCAGCAGGTCGTCCTTCTTGACTCGCGAATTGAAGTCCACAAACACCGTTTGGATCGGTCCGGAGACGAAGGAGCCGACCTGGACGCTCTGTACGGGCTGAATTGTGCCGGTTGAGGTTACCACCAATTGAATGTCACCACGGCTGACCGGCATGGTTTGGTAAAGTGATCTGGGATCGCCGCGCCAGGCGTCGCGCAAACGGAAGTATCCGAAAGGCACGCTTGCCAAAACGGCAAGAACCACCGACCAGAGGAGAAGTCGCTTCATAGGACTGATTGCACTCGACTCGAAACAGTATTGGAACGACTGGTGCCTCTTGGGGAGCCCGAAGTGTTATTCGCCGGCAGGATTCGAACCGTGCAAAGCGTCGATTGCTTCGTGGAAATCTGTAGTGTCAGAGATTACCTGTCCATCCCGAATCACGACGGCCCGGCGTGCATGACGGGCCACCTCCTGATCATGGGTTACGAGGATGATGGTAATGCCGTCGTCGGCATTCAGTTGAGCAAACAATTCCAGGACCTCTCGACTCGTGCGCGAGTCGAGGTTGCCGGTCGGTTCGTCGGCCAGGAGAATTGGTGGCTGATTGGCCAGAGCCCGCGCGATGGCCACTCGTTGCTGCTGGCCTCCAGAGAGCTGGGAGGGAAAATGATCCATGCGTTCTCCCAAGCCGACACGTTCCAGGAGATGCCTTGCCCGATCGTGTCGTTCCCGGCCGCGAAAACGCGAAGAATAGAGGAGCGGCAGCTCGACGTTCTCCAAGGCACTGGTTCGCGCCAGGAGATTGAAACTCTGGAACACAAAACCGATCTTTCGATTGCGCAGACGGGCTCGCTCGTCACGCGACATGGTTACGACCTCTTCGCTGTCGAGCAGATAGCTGCCGTCGGTGGGGCGGTCGAGACAACCGAGGGTGTTCATGAGTGTGGACTTGCCGGAGCCTGAGGGGCCCATCAACGCCACGTACTCCCCCGTATCGATATCAAGCGACACACCTTGCAGGGCGGCCACTTCGACTTCGCCGAGAGCATAGACCTTCGAGATGTCGCGCAGTTGAATGAGCCGCATAACGATGCTGAGTTGGAGGTTCCCGCAGTGCAAGACTGTGCGAGGGACGCGGGGAGGCTTGCCCTGGATTTGTTGCCCCGGCTGACACGTTCTCCCGCAAACCCCTATTATGGTGTGCCCAACAAGCGTCTGGCAAGTCGAACCGAGAAGAGGGGTGCGGCTGAAGGTTCGTGGCGAGTTTAGGCGGCTCGGCGAAGGTGGGCC
>CAZLDQ010000163.1:0-12900 GCA_964558295.1 uncultured Planctomycetaceae bacterium
CTATTGACGTTTCTCGCTCACCGCCACTGCGCGCAAAAGCTGACGTGCACCCCCGAGGTGTTCATGCGGCCAAACTCCCTTGCATCGCGTTCCCCACATGGTTATCCTGTCCCTAGACTTGTTCCGGCCCACCCCGACAAGACTCACGATTTCCCCATGGAAACGACTTCGTTGTCTCACAAAACCATCCGCGAAGCAGCATGATTCTCGACCAACTCCATCACGCTCTCATGTATCGACGCCTCAGCCCACGGATTGCGGCCGCGTTGGACTACCTGCGCGAGACCGATTTCTCCGAGGTACCTGAAGGACGCCACGAGCTCGACGGCGATCGTCTGGTGGCGATTGTGCAGCGTTACCAGAGCCGGCCGCATTCCGAAATCATCTGGGAATCACATCGGCGTTACATCGACGTGCAGTACATCGTCACTGGCACGGAACAAATGGGTTATGTGGCCCTGCGTCCCGACCTGCCGGTCAAGCAACCGTATGACGAGACCAAAGACATCATCTTTTATCATGCGCAAGGAAGCCTGTTTCTCGCCACGCCTGGTACCTTCGCCATGTTCTTTCCTCACGACGTTCACGCCCCCGGTCTGGCCGCCGGTTCGCCCCCGGCGCCCGCCGAGGTGTTCAAAGTCGTCATGAAGTGCCGCGTTGAGTGAGCACGTCAAACGGTTGCCATTGCACCGCGGAGGTGGGCCAAGGCGTGCCGGTAGTCTTTGGGGCCAACGTATTCGAGGATTAGTGGTGCCTTGGGGGTCCGTTTGGCCGCCAGCGCCACGAACTTCGGATAGTCCAGGTCTCCTTGGCCCGCCGGCACTCCGCGGTCGACGTGGAGCTTACGGTCCTTTGCATGGAGGCAGTCGATCCAAGGGCCAAGCTGGTTGAACATCTCTTCCAAATCGTTCACCTCCAATAGGTTGGCCGGATCGAGGAGGGCACGGAGTCGCGGAGAACCGACTTCCTCCAAATATAATCGCATCCGCTTGGCTGTGGCCAGAAAACCGCGGAAGAAAGGCTCGAAGAGCACGGTGGCCCCGTGCCGCTCGGCCAGTTCGGCTAGCTGCTTTCCGGTGGCTACCATCTGGTTCCAAACCGGCTCCTGGAAGTGGTAGGCCACTCTGGGCTCCGGTTTGTCGGAATGATAGTGTCCGGCCTCGGTGATGAACGTGTGGACATCCATGGCATCGCCAACGCGCATCATTGCGTCAAAATAGGCAAGGTTGGCCTTGCGTTCCAGTTCTTCCGGGTGGATCAAGTTCGTGTAGACCCCGATGCTGTGGATTGACACGCCCACGGAACGATAGGCCTCGGCAATCGCCTGGCACCGGGCAGGCGTCAGATCGGAGACATCCGACCGGCCGTTGTACTTCCAGTAGCGGCTGTCCTTTTGATTGAGGAACAGTTGAACTACGCCGATCCCCTCGTGGGCGAGTTCCTCGGCCAGTTGGCGGTTTGTGTAATCGCCAAACCCGAGCGTGGCGATCCCGATCGTCGGTCCCGTCGGGTTCTCTGCTTGCGTCTTGGACATAGTGGAGGTCGCCATGACGAGCGGCAATGCTACCGCGGCCCCTGACTTGATCGCCTCACGACGCGTCATCGAACGTTTAGACATCTGTCGGCTCCTGCATCTCCGAGTTGTACAATGGTCCCCGATCTGGCAGTGCTATTCTGGTCTTTCCGGTTGCTGCTGTCCATGCCCAGGGAGGATGAAGCCGAGGTCATCCATTCCCTCGACCCACTTGTATGGAGGAGGCCCCACTGCTAGGATAGCCAGAGATAGAATCAGAGGGAGTCTCATCCTTCGAACCTGGAGAGCTTGGCTATGCGCACAACCTGGACTACGGCAGCGGTCACTTGGGTTTGCGGTGTGATGCTCATCGCTTGCCAGCAAGCGATTGCCGACGATTGGCCCAGCTGGCGTGGTCTCCGACGCGATGGACATGTGACCGGATTTACGGTTCCCAAGGTCTGGCCCAAGAAGCTCCAACAGGCCTGGAAAGTCGACGTTGGCGAGGGACATGCCTCCCCGGTGGTTGCAGGGGAAACGGTTTTCGTGCACAGCCGACAGAAAGACCAGGAAGTCGTTCGTGCCTTGAAGCTTAGCGACGGCAAGGAACTCTGGCGTCAGAGCTACGCAGCTCCTTACACGATGTGTCCGGCCGCCAAGTCTCACGGTAAGGGCCCCAAATCGACGCCTGTCGTCGCCGACGGCCGCTTGGTCACTCTGGGCATCGGCGGCATTCTCTCCAGTTGGGACGCCCAGAGCGGCAAGCTACTCTGGCAACACGACACGGCCAAGCGGTTCAAGAACACCTTGCCACTCTACGGCACGGCCATGTCGCCAGCCGTCGATGGAGGTCTCCTAGTGGCCCACCTCGGCGGTCAAGACCACGGAGCCCTAACGGCCTTTGATCCAACGACTGGCGGGTCTAAGTGGCAGTGGACGGACGACGGCCCCGGTTACGCCTCCCCGATCTTCGTAAGCGTGGCCGGCTCTTGGCAAGTCATCACCCAGTCGCAAGACCATTGTATCAGTGTCTCAGCCGACGATGGCGAACTCCTCTGGTCAATCCCATTCAAAACGCCGTACACCCAGAACATCGTCACACCGGTGGTGGTCAACGACCTGGTGATCTTCTCAGGGATCGAGAAGGGGACCACAGCTTATCGGCTGGAATCGGGGCTGGCCAAATCGACGCCCAAGTCGGTTTGGCACAATGACGAAATCTCGATGTATATGAGCTCTCCGGTCGCGGTCGGTGACCACCTGTTCGGCCTGGACTATCGCAAGAAAGGATGTTTCTTCTGCCTTGAGTTGGCGACGGGCAAGACCGCCTGGACGAGCGCCGGACGCATGGGCGACAATGCGGCCCTTCTGGCGACCAACGAGGTCGTTTTCGCCCTGACGACGGGGGCCGAGTTGATTGTATTTGAGCCCTCGTCCGAAGCGTTCAAGGTCGTTGCCCGCTACAAAGTGGCCAGTTCACCCACCTGGGCCCATCCGGCAATCGTCGGCCGGCAGATCCTCGTCAAGGACCGAATGTCCTTGACCTGTTGGACGATTGCAGACTGATCGAAGCGGCGTCCTGTGGCCAGCTGACGGTAGCACGAGTCCCCAGCCCTGTTCTCGCGGCGTCTCTCTGCAATAATTGCTGTGAGGTGTCTGTCTGACCGTCTTCCGCAAGCAACGAGGCCGGGGAAACATGGGTAGTACGGTTCAATCATGGCTCGGGCTGGTGGCCTTTCTGGTCGTCTGTTTCACTGCAGCAGGGATTGGCTCAGCGTTGACGATGCCCGCTGTGGACGACTGGTATGCGACGCTCGCCAAGCCCTCCTGGACACCGCCCAACTGGGTCTTCGCTCCGGTCTGGTCGCTCCTCTATGCCCTGATGGCCATCGCCGCTTGGCTTATCTGGCGCAAGGCAGGGCTGTCTGGGGCACGTTTGGCAATGGTGCTCTTCGCCCTGCAATTGGGGCTGAACGTTGTCTGGTCAGGGCTTTTCTTCGGCCTCCAGTCGCCGGGGGCGGCCCTGTTGGATGTCGTGTCGCTCTGGCTGGCGATCCTTGCCACGCTCCTTGCGTTCGGACGTCACAGCCGGCTCGCCGCGTGGCTGCTGGCGCCGTATCTGCTTTGGGTCACGTATGCGACCGGATTGAATTTTGCAATTTGGTGGATGAACCGATGAGCCGGACCGATCGTGTCACCCGGCTCATCGCCATGGGTTGGAAGGACGAGCCCTCATGACCGGAAAACGCGTTCACGTCCCTTCGCCTGTCCCGGCGGAACGCCTTGACCTCCTCAATCAGGCCCAGCCTGAATCCCAAGGATCTTATGTTGTCTACTGGATGAATGCTTTTCGCCGGGCGAGTTGGAATTTCGCTCTTGACCGAGCCTTGGAGTGGGCGGTCTCTCTGCGGCGTTCCCTGCTGATCTTCGAAACCCTTTGGAGCGGACGCCGCTGGGACAGCGACCGGCATCACCGCTTCGTGCTTCAGGGGATGAAGGAAAAGGTACAGCAGTTCGCTCATCCTGGCGTGTGTTACTATCCCTATGTGGAAGCCTCGGCCGGCGAGGTCCGCGAAGCGCTCGTGGCGTTGGCCCAACAGGCTTGCTTGATCGTGACCGACGACTTTCCGATCCGCGAACACCGCGAGGAACTAGTCGCCGTTGCCCGACGTGTTCGGCGACGTTTGGAAGCGGTTGATTCCAACGGGCTATTGCCGCTTCGGGCGGCTCCTCAAGTATTCTCGATGGCGCACGCATTCCGACGATTCCTCCAAAAAACCTTGCCGGACCATCTGCTTCAAGTTCCCGAGGACGCTCCCCTGGCCGGCGTTCAGTTGCCGCCCCGATTGTCGCTTCCCGATGGATTCACCCGGCGTTGGCCCAAGGCCTCTGGCGATCTGCTGGCTGGCAAGCCGACAGCCCTTGGTCCATTGCCGATTGACCACACGATCCCCGCTGCGTCGCTTCACGGCGGCAGCACGGCAGCCGCGAGACTCTGGCTCGATTTTCTGACCAAGCGGTTGCCACACTATCCGGAAGGCCGAAACCATCCCGACGATGACGCCACAAGCGGCCTTTCTCCCTATCTCCACTTCGGTTTTCTTTCTACACATCAGATCTTCACCGAGCTTGCCCGGCACGAGGGATGGTCGCCGGCGCGATTGGCTGACAAGCCCACCGGTTCTCGGGAAGGCTGGTGGGGAATGAGCGAAGCCGCGGAGGCCTTTTTGGACGAACTGGTCACTTGGCGTGAGTTGGGCTTCAACCATTGCGTCCTCTCCGACAACTACGACCGCTACGAGTCGCTCCCCAACTGGGCCGCGAAAACGCTCGCCGCCCATACGGCCGATCGCCGGGCCCATGTCTACTCTCTGAAAGCCTTCGAGCAAGCCGAGACCCACGATCTGCTCTGGAATGCGGCGCAGCGGCAACTGGTCCAGGAAGGGCGGATTCACAACTATCTGCGGATGCTCTGGGGCAAGAAGATCCTCGAGTGGACCGCCCGGCCTCAGGATGCCCTGGAGGTGATGGTCGAACTGAACAACAAGTACGCCCTCGACGGGCGCGATCCCAACTCCTATTCCGGGATCTTCTGGGTCCTGGGCCGCTACGATAGGGCTTGGGGCCCTGCCCGGCCGATCTTCGGCACCATCCGTTACATGAGCTCGGAAAACACCGCTCGCAAAGTTCGTGTCAAGGCCTATCGCGACAGATTCGCCCGTTAGGGCTGTCGCCCATCGGATTGTCAACATGGTTCTCCTCACACTTTGCCGGGGGGAATCGCATTGCACGGAGCGTAATGACTACAAGGTTGGCAACCTGAGAAGCGGTCAAGGCAAGGAAACACAACTCTTCTGCTTCTGCCGAGGTATCGGAAACCCAAAGCCGACGAAGCTTTTCGTCAACACTCGGAATTTGTCGCCGTCCGAGGCCGACTGACGGGGGGCTGTCAGCTCACCTCTTTAATCCGCCTCCACGACGCGGGCGCAACGGGCGTCTGCGACGATGCCGTACCAGGCAGCGGTTTCTCTCAGCCATCGAATTGCCAAACAACTGCCAGGTGAAGGGGCTCTTCACCACCGTTTGAGCCTATCAGTCGGCAGACGGAATTGCCAGAGACGTTTTTGGGCCACTGGACAAAAATTGTTTGCGGTTTCTCTTCTCGGGCGTACACAGACACCCACAAAATGACGGGGCGGTTGACATGACGCGGTTCGGTAATGAGACTCGATGGTTCAGACTGCCGCCGTGAGGTGCTGGCGGCTACCGCCAGGCAGGGCCTCCCATGGGCCCCGTTTCCGTTAATCCATCTGTCTGAGAATGCCAAGGAGGTTCTTATGCTCGACCGTCGTGATCTGCTCCGTCTCGTGCCTGCGTCGTCGCTGGTTTGGCTAGGGACATCTCGGACAGTCCAAGCTGCCGCCGAAGCACCGGAGGAGGTCTTGCCGCTGCTGGCTGGTCCGCCGGTCGTTCAGCATCTCTCAACTGCCGGGTTCGCGGTGAGCACGGCCGTCGGGCAGTTGGCCACAGGCTGGGTCGAGTGGGGGCTGTCGCCCGAGCAACTTGACCAAAAGGCGATTGCCAGCCGCGCGGGTCTGGTAGAGGCAAGCGATCGGGCCCTGGTGATTCCGGTTTCGCTGGGAGACCGTGGCACGCCCGGACGCCGAATCTATTACCGCGTGGTTGTACAGCCGCTGCGCTACGAGACGGCCTACAAACTGTTTCGCGGGGAGCCGGGCGCCGGGCCCACCCAATGCCTCTCCCTCCCCGACCCGGCAGCGTCTCGGGTACGGGTGGCGGTGGTCAACGACACGCACGAGCACGTGAAGACGGTGGAAACGCTTACCTCACAGATTGAGGCGGTTCAGCCGGAAGTGCTGGTGTGGAATGGCGACACGTGTGCGTCAGCGTTCAACACGCCGGCCGAGGTATCGCGCGTGCTGCTAAAGCCGAACTGGGCCTCGACCCGTTCGTTGATGTTCGTGCCGGGCAATCACGACGTGCGTGGAGCAAGTGCCCGAGAGCTGCGCAACTGTCTGGCTCCCGGCCCAGAGGCCGCGTTCCCTTACAATGTGGCACGCCGTCACGGCCCCTTGGCTTTGCTCACTCTCGACACGGGCGAGGACAAGCCGGATTGCCATCCGGTGTTTGGCGGGACGGCAGCCTACGAGCCCTACCGGATTCGGCAAGCGGCTTGGTTGCGGGAAGCCTTGGCCCGCCCGGAAATCGCTTCGGCTCCTTTCAAGGTGGTCTTCTGCCATATCCCACTGCGAGGTTTGCCCCAGGACAACGACGGACTGACTCTGGAAGGTTATGCGAGTTGGTCGGGTGACGGGGCCAAGGCGTGGATGCCCGTGTTGCGTGAAGCGAGGGTCCCCCTGATTGTCAGCGGCCACAAGCACGCCTGGCGCGTCGATGAGCCCGCCGATGGGTTGCCGATGCAAGTCGTCGGCGGCGGGCCGGACCTCGGCAACGCCACGTTGATCGTTTTGGAGGCTGATTCGCAATCGCTCCACGTGGTCATTCACGACCTGTCGGGCAAGGAACTCGTCCGGCGGATACTGACGCAAAGCTGATTGATCGAAGGTTCTTCTTGGGACGCACGTTGCCGGAATACCGTCTGCCGAGTCACGGAAAAAGGAGTGAGACGGCCCAAAGCTCGACGGCGCACCTTCCGGCGGACGAGAATTGAGCGAACAGGCAGCAACTACTGGCGGCATTTGCGCTGCCAGCAACGCTCTCCATTTACAACCGCACACCCGGGCTCGTTTCGGATTTCCGGTTTGCGTCCTACATGGCGACAATTTCATAGGCAAGCCGCGCCTTGCCGTCGGGGCCGGTAACGCGGAGTTTGACCACCAGTTCGCCGTTCTCGACGGTCGTGGGGACGGTTTCCAAGCGTTTGCCGCTGGGGCTGATCGCGTAGACTACGGCTTGCTGCGGCTGGGCCAAGCGGACGCGCACGGTCGCTTCGCCGGCCTGTACCAGGTGCGGCAACTGTCCCCAAGCGTAGAGGGTGCGCCGGGCCTTTTCGCCGAACGTCGCACCGGTATTCTGCAGGTCAGTAAGATGGCAGACCAGCAACCGTTTGCTGTTGCGAATCGGTTGGGCGTCGAGGCTGGAGACCCACACGGTGGCAAACGACTTGTCGAGAGTCACCGTGGCCGCGTCGGTGTGAATCGTCTCGCCTTCCGGACCGTAGCCGCCGGCGGTGCGGGCTGTGTCGAGAATCATTACGTCACGCTGGGCGTCGATCACGAGTTCCCGAGTCTCGCTCTGGAACCGTTTGGCCTCAAGGTCCGTAACATTGTCCTTGAGCCAGCCGCGAGCCCGCATGGCATCGAGAATCTTCTTGCCCGCGTTATCAGCATATGGGTCTTGTGCGAGCACCTCGCCGGACGTGTTGACAGCGAACTGGCCGACGGGCAGCACGAGATCAGCGTCGATCCGCTTGTCATCGGCCAAGCTGGTGCCGACACGGGTCACATGGGCCAACAAGGCCCAGTTGGGGGCGATGCGGCGGGAGGAGGTCTTTTGGGTGAGCAGGTCTCGCTCATTGAAGGCGATGGTCACCTTGTGCGGAGCGGGGCGCATGTCGCCTCGCAGGTAGAGGCACAAGGCAGCCCGTTCGGCGAGCAGGTTGAGCGGGTCGGTGCCCACGTCGAAGTAGCCTGCGGTGGACGCTTTGAACAGGTTGTCGCGTGAGTGGCTAAACGCGAAACGCCATAGGGCGCCGCAGTCCTGCAAGGCGCCGAGGCAACCGGTAAGAATGCCGCCGACGCCGCGGAATCGACCGGGACCGGAGTAGTTGTACTCGCTGATTGTAAACGGGCGGTCGAACAGCCGGACAAAGCAATTGCTGCAACCGCCCGGGGCGCCTGCGGCAATCGGGCTGGAGTTCGGGCAGGAGGAAGGCAAACGCCACGGCTGTTCAAGGAAATGGGGATGATCGACGTAGAAGTGGTCATCCACATAATCGTACTGGGCTCGGGCGGCCTGATTGGCCAGCGGATTCGTCCAGGCGTTCATGTTGGTCACCAGAGCCTGGCAGTGGAGTTCCTCGCGCAGGAAGGGCTTCATACGCTGGACGGCGTCCAGGTCGAGGGCGGCACAGAAGGCGGCCGCGTCGCGGACGGCTGGGGTCTCGTCTGAATGCCAGGGGATGGTGACCAACGGCACGCTATGGGTTGCCAGATCGCCGCCCGGCTCGCGCCCCCACGCCTTGCGGAGCGTGGCAGTATCGCCATACCGTTTGGCGAGAAACTCGTTCCACTTCCGTTGACAGTCGGCCTTGAGTTGCGGCGACTTGATACCGCCCAGGAAGTTGCCGACATTCCCTTCGTTGATCATGCTGAGCCAAGCCACCGCCGGGTCCTCGGCGTAGGTCAGACCCGTGTACGGGTTGCGGTGGGTGAGTAATTCTCTGGCAAACGCCTTCCAGTTGGCAAACGCTTTGTCGTTGACCATCACGGCCACCTTGAAATCGTCCATCTCGACGCGACCTTCGGCACCATCCCAAATCTCGCGGGCCATGACGGGGCGAGAGACGTAGAGGTCGGTGGTCGTGTAGATGCCCCGCTTCTTCAGGGCGGCCAGGAGGTAGTCGAGTTGGTCGAGCCGCTCGGGGTTCAGCGTAACCGAATCGGCCCCGCCGCGAATTAGCAACGATTCATAATGGTGAACACGAATCGTGTTGTACCCGATCCGTGCCAGCCGATCGGCCAACTCGTCGGCCTCAGCGTGTTCGATATAGTGAGCGGAAAAGCAGAAATTCACGCCGTAGAAACGTCGCGGTGTCTGGGGGCTTTTTTCGAAGACGAAGGTTCCATCCTGACGGGCCAGCACGCGGCCGTGCTTTCCGGCCGGCGCGTCGAGTTGCCCCTGGCCGGAGAAGTCGAGCGCTGACCCGGCTTCGATTTCCGGGCTATAGTCCAGAGGAACCCAATCCGGCCCCGCGGCCAGGACGACCGGCGCATCGTAGTCGACGGCAAGACCCGCGGAACGCGTCACCGAAAAGGCGATCTTGATGGGCACGTTCGGTTCCACCGGTTGCTTGGGATCCCGCCCCTCGCCAATCCGCACCGAGAACGTCGGGCCCCATTGGCGATTGTCCTGCAAGAGCACCTGAGTCGGAGCGGGGAATGCGATCCGGATCTGTCCGCCAGTCCGTGTATCAAGTGATAACCGCCGGACTCGTTTGCTTAGCACTTGCATGTTACCAAGCGTGGCCGGGATGGTACCACGCGTTCCATCACAGTCAAAGCTCTGGCCGGCCAGCTCTTGTTCAGGAAACTCGATGGTCGTGTGGATGATATGGAGCGGCAGCCTGGCCTTAGGCGTGAACGTGTAGGCCAAGGAAAGCCCCTGGGCGACCTCGGTCGTGCGCAACTCGACGTCGACGAAGCCGCTCTTTGCTTTGATCTTGCCGTGGTACAAACCGGGGCGAGTGTTCTTCGGGTTGCCCGATACATAACCGGCGCTTTGCCAGCCGGCCTCGAAGAGACCAGGGGCAATGTGAGCGATCTCCTTTGCACCGCTCAGCAGTTGAAGCTCTCCACCCGTGCTGACCGAGAGCACAATCGGAGTGGGAGCCGAAGCGATCGTCCAAGATGCCGTGATGGCAACCAACAGGCCAGCGAGGCCGGCCAACACGTAGAGTCTGCGTGAGCGCTGCACGTCGGGGGTCCTTTCTCTCAAAGAAAGCGATCAACAGTGGCTGTGGAGGAAGCCCTTGTGGTGGTCTCCCGGCACTATCGCGCTATTGTACACCAAACTTGAGCAAGGCAAAGCCGGTGCAATGGTTCGGCGTTCACAAGACTGGGATCTTGGGGCAACGGAAACGGCTGGTAGTAGGTTTGGGGTGTGTGGTGTACAATCGAACTGCCGGTTTTGCCAACCGTCTTATGGGGTTCGGCAAACTAAACCTGTAGGGAACGCCCTCTGGTGGTGTTCCGCTTGCGCGCGGCTTAGGCGTGCGTATTGTGCAGATCCCGCGGGCAGGCAGGCTGCCTGGCTTACGGCACACAAGCGGGACGCTTATGCTACGGCTCGGGCAGGATGCCCGGGCGGGCAGTTGCTAGGAAGATATGCCACATTCGGACTGTATTGCCAATGGTATGGCGGGCCGGTTTGGGCTATGATAGCCAGACACCCCACACAAGGAGCACAAACGATGCGTGGAATGAGCATAGTGTTGGCGTTGGTTGTGGTAATCGGCGGTCTTTCTTCGGTTTCGTGTGCAGCCCCCGAAGCCCCAGAACAGTTGCGCTGCGAGGGACTGACGAACCCACAGGGAATCGACCGGGCAGAGCCACGTTTCTCGTGGATGATTCCGCTAGGCGAACGGGGACTCGTGCAGACGGCTCGTCAGATACTCGTGGCCGATTCGCCTGAATCGCTGGCTGCCGATCGGGGAACGCTGTGGGACTCCGGCCGAGTTGCGTCGAACCAGTCGCAATGGGTTCCTTACGCCGGCAAGCCTTTGGCAAAAGGGGCTCGCGGCTGGTGGAAGGTCCGCGTGTGGGATCAGGCCGGTGCTGTGTCGCCATGGAGCAAGCCGGCGTCGTTTTCCGTGGGACCGCTTTCGGCCGCCGACTGGAACGGCCAGTGGATCGGCGCCGATTGGATGGAGAACAACGAGGGACCGCTCCCCTGGTTGCGGAAGACGGTCACGCTGGAAAAGACGCCGAACACGGCCGTGGCCTATGTGTGCGCGTTGGGCTACTACGAACTCTATGTGAACGGCCAGAAAGTGGGCGACGACGTGCTCAGTCCGGCCGTGTCGGACTACGGCAAACGCGGGCTCTATCTGACCCACGACATTACGAAGTATCTCGTTCCCGGAAAGAATTGCATTGCGCTCTGGCTGGGCCGGGGATGGTCGTTGGGTGTGCTCAAGAATGCGGGTAGCGTTGGCCCGATGGTGAAAGCCGAGGTGCACCTGATGTTCGACGGTTCCCGAGAACAGACGATCGTTACCGATGCCACCTGGAAAGCCTACCCCAGCCACATCACGCCGCTGGGCAAGGGAATGAGTGGCAGTTACGGGGGCGAACGAGTTGAGGCCGAGAAGGAAATCACCAACTGGAACGCGGCGGATTACGATGACTCGGGCTGGAAGGCGGCCGCGGTTCATTATCCGCCCACGCCGATAATCGCCGCACAGATGATGGAACCGAATCGGTTATTAGACGAGATCCGCTTGGCGGCCGTCGAATCGATCAAGGATGGGTTCGTGCTCGATATGGGCCGCAACTACACGGGCTGGTTCGAACTGGCCGTGCCCGACGACGTGAAACGTGGGACCACAATCACGATGGAGTTCGCCGACAAGCGGTTTCCTGACGGCCGTTTCCAGACCTACGGCCAGCGAAGCGAGTATGTCGCCCGGGGGGGCGGCGGAGAGCGGTTCTGCAACCGGTTCAACTATGCGGCGTTCCGCTACGCGATTGTCAAAGGGCTGCCGCGTGCTCCGAAGCCCGACGAGGTTCGCGGCTGGTTGGTGACGACGAATTATGAGTCCGGCTCGACCTTCTCCTGCGATAACCGGTTGCTCAACCAGATCCATGAGATGATGTGCTGGACATACAAGTGTCTCAGTCTTGGCGGGTACACCGTAGACTGCCCCCACCGCGAGCGGCTGGGCTACGGAGGCGACTCGGGCACCTCGATGGAAATGGGGATGCTCAACTTCCGCACCGGGCCGTTCTATGCCAAATGGGCGGCCGACTGGCGTGATGCCCAGAACGCCGAGGGGGACGTACCCTATACCGTCCCTTTCTCCCAGGAGGCCGGCGGCGGCCCGGTCTGGAGCGGCTTTTGCATTACCATGCCCTGGCAGATCTACCTGACCTACGGCGACCGTCGCCCCCTGGAGATGAACTGGCCGGTGATGAAGAAATGGCTGGCGTTTATCGACACGAAGATGGGCGACGGCCTACTGCAACCCTACGTGGGGCTCGGCTGTGCTCATTCGCCGATCTGGAACTTTTTGGGTGACTGGGTGCCGCCAGGACGCAAGCAGGGCAGAGATCGCGTCGACGACCGTTCGACCCTGTTCTTCAACAACTGCTACTTAGTCTACTGCCTCCAGCTTGCCGGCAAGATCGGCCGCGTCGTGGGAGACACGGCCCAGGCCGAAATCTATGAGACCCGGGCCAAGGAACTGGCCGCTCGGCTCCACGAGCGGTTCCTGAACCTAGACGGCGCAACTTATGCCAACGGCGAGCAAACGTATCTGGTCCTGCCGTTACTGTTTGGCATTACGCCCGAGCAGCTCGCGCCGAAGGTAATGGACGCGCTGGAGCATGACATCACGGTCATTCGCAAGGGGCACCTGAACACGGGCATGCACGGCAACTACTTCATGACGAAGTATCTCATCGACC
>CAZLDQ010000164.1:0-12829 GCA_964558295.1 uncultured Planctomycetaceae bacterium
CAAGGCCCCCCCTTGGAGTGCCTACGTGCACAAGGCACCGCGCGGCAGCGGCTGCGATTTCCCCATGGACTCCGGCGATGCCTTCGTCACGGCCAATCTGGCCGGCTATGGCATGTCGGCGATTCGCGTCGAGCCGGACACCGACACAGGCTACGTCGTCACCGCGGGAAACCTGGACATGATCCGAACCCCCTTCAGCGGCGCCGCCTCCTTCCTGCTTCCCTTCAGTTCGGGCGACGCCCTGACGGCCGGCGACATCGACGGCGACGGCGCCGATGAGATCATCGCCGGCAACATCGCCCTGGACAAGCGCATCGTCGGCTGCGATCCTCCGAACACGAGCCCGTGGACGTACTGGGCGGTCGACGCCGAACTCGAGCCGGGGGACGCGATTGCCTGCGGACGGCTGTTCGAGCTCCTGGGGAAGGAGGTTGTGGTCGTGGCCCGACCCGTGGACGGAGGCACCGTCGATATCTATGAGTACGCGGGTTCTGTGCCTCTCCTGGCCAGGACCTACCGCGTGAGCATCCCGTTCTCCGCCGATGACGGATTGGCCATCGCGGAACTGGACAGCGGCAATCCCGGCGCCGAGATCGTCATCGGCCGCCGTAGCGACGAGCGGATCTACGTCTACGATCGGGAAGGCCATCTCCTGATGGAGATCCCCTGCGAACCCTACACCGCCTACGACAGTCTCGTCGCCGGCGACCTGGATGGCGACGGCGCCGACGAATTGGCTGTCCTGATCGACGATGTGATCGACAGCAAGCGCCGCCTGCACATCTTCGAAGACGGCTGCGTGGCCTACGACGCCACCGCCGGCTGGCAACTCGTCAAGAATCGCTCATCCCTGATCTACTCGCGGTTCCTCGCTTTCGACGGCGCAAGGACCACCAGCCGGTCCGGCTCCGATGGCGTGACCTGTGACGATCTCGATGGGGACGGCAAGCAGGAGATCTGCCTGGCCCGCAATCGTGACGACCGCCTGTACGTGCTCGACGGCCACTACAAACAGGGATGGAAGGACCGGTATCTACCTGTGCTCCAGGACGTCGAGGACCTGATCGATTTGTTCGTGATGGTCGGACATGGCAATCCCGGCGGCTGCTCGCCTTTCAACAAGGCGGACATTGGCACCCTGTCTCTGGCGGGCCCTCTGGTCTTCGCTCTGTCCTGCCTGACGGGAAACTATGAAGGGCAGTGGGAGTGGGTCGATCCCAACGGGACCACGGAGACGCACACCGACGGAGACGACGGCTTTGCCGAGACGTTCTTCAATCAGGGCGCCGCGGTCTACATTGGCGCTACCGAAGTGTCCTCCGCAAGCCAAAACGACGTGGCCGGTCCGGCGTTCTTCCGGCAGTGGGACCCGTCGGAGCCTGCAGGAAAGGCCTTTGGCGAATATCGGCGCAATCGGGCTGCCGCGGGTGATTCCAGTTGGAAGTATTGGGCCCTCGAATACAACTACTATGGCGATCTGAAGTTTGGGGCCTTGGATGGCGGAATCTCGGCCGCCTCGGTCGGTGGACCGACCTTGTCGATTGCCGCCGCAGAGCCCCTTCCGGCCAGTCCCGAAATTGAAGTGCCCCAGTACGAGGTCGTGTCCGCCGACGGTCGGCATCGCGTCACAATCCCCGGCGGCGATGTTCTCATCGAGAGCGGCAGACCGATGGTCCCGACGTACCGCATCGAATGGCAGATCCCCCCCGGCGTGGTCGTGCAGGACGTTCGGATGCGTCACCGCGGCGGACTGCAGACCGACGTCGGCCTGGTTCTGCCGGTGGCGATCATGAGGATCGACGCCTCGGCCGAGCCCGTCGTGCAGGATGAGACCCTGCCGGGATGGTACCCTCGCCGAGACCTCCACTGGCAGGTCATTCCCAAGGCCCATGGCGTCTCGACACTGGCCGTGACCTTGTACCCGTTCGAATACAACCCCCAGACGACGGAGAGTTGTTTCTACAGCCGGTATACGCTCGACATCGAGATGCTCGATTCCGGGGTTCGCATCACGACTGTGCTCACAGACAAGCTGACCTACGCGATGGGTGAGCCGGTGACGGTCAAGATCGGTCTCCGTGCCGAAGGAGCGCCCCAGGATGCCTTCGTGGACACCGTCGTCCGTCAATATGGCTCGGACGAGCTGATTGCCGGCCTGCTGCTGGACAACCTCAGCGGCCTTCACGGTACGGCCTCCTATCGCGCCACCTGGGACAGTATCGCCGCGCCCCCGGGATTCTACTATATCGAGACCAAGATCGCCGATACCGCCGGTCAGGTCCTCGCCCGGGAAACCTCCTCGTTCCGGCTGATATCGCAACCATAGACGAGGACCCACCCTCTCTCGCAAGATCCTGATCGCCCTGAGCCGAGAGGACGAAATCCGTGAAATCCTCTGGCGGGAGTTCTCGCTCTACCGCAGCACGAGCACCGTCGAGAAGATCCTGGAATTGGCCCGAGAGGATGACGAGATCGTCCATCCTGAGAGTACCGAGTTTTCGGCTACTTTGATCTCTCCTGCGTGGCGATCCGCCTTCTGAGTTTCGGGGGCTCGATGCTGAGGTCAATCCCTGGTTCCTTTCGTAGTTCGATGTCACGCAACCACGGTCACGCGCCCATACAATTTTGTGGCGATTCTCCTTGCATGACAAACAGGATTTCCTATAATGCGAGGGACTATCGGAAGTGATTGGAAGCCTTTGCGACGAGGGAAGAGTAACCGGCGTCCAGAGGTCATGAGAAGAGCTGCATAGCTCACAGGCGGAGAAAATCTGCGCAGCCCCGGCAACAGCGTCAATTGGCGGACGATTGGGAGATCAATGCTCAGAGGTGTTCGATGACATTTGACGATTTCTTCAAGAAGGCAACGGGGGTCAGAGAAGGTCCTTATCCCTTCCAGCGAAAGTTTGCCGAGGACAAGAAACTATATCAACTGGTGAATGTCCCGACCGGATTGGGCAAGACGGCGATGGCTGTCTTGGGATGGCTTTGGCGGCGGCGTGAGGCACCGGATGAGATCAAGAAGACAACGCCGAGGCGACTGGTGTACTGCCTACCCATGCGGGTGTTGGTGGAGCAAACACGGGACAATGCCGTGCTCTGGCTGAACAATCTGGGGTGGCTGGGTGGGAATGCTGAATTCGAAGAGAGGAATGGGAACAACACGCTATGTTCGTATGCGCCGGACTTCCGAGAGGCAGACAAGGTCACGGTCCACATCCTGATGGGGGGCGAAAAGCAGAGCGACTGGGCGATGTGGCCGGAACGAGAGATGATCCTGATCGGTACGCAGGACATGCTCCTCTCGCGGGCATTGAATCGCGGCTACGCCGCCAGCCGTGCCCGCTGGCCGATGGAATTTGGCTTGCTCAACAACGATTGCCTGTGGGTCTTTGACGAAATCCAGTTGATGGGGCCGGGGTTGGCTACCACAACCCAATTGGAGGCTTTCCGCCGATTGTTAGGTTCGCAGAATGACCATGGCGGCGGCAGTGTCTGGATGTCCGCCACGCTACAGCGGGATTGGCTCAAGACAGTGGATCTCAGGGAACGCGTGAACGGCCTGCAGCCTCTCAGCTTGGCCGAGGATGATCGCCAAAATAGGATCGTCAACCAGCGGTGGATGGCCAAAAAGCCGTTGGCGCAGGCCAACGCGAAGATGGGCGACATGACCTCGCTCGCCAAGAAGATTCTCCAAGCGCACAAGCTCGGCACGCGGACAATCGTTGTGGTCAACACGGTTCAGCGCGCGTGCGAGTTGCACGACGCCTTGACCAAGGCCTCAAGCCAGGCACACGAGTCCGCAGCAAAAAGCAGAAAAAAGGGGCCCCCGGCGGCTACGGAATCCGATCAGGCCGGCGCCTCCAAGCCCAGGATCGTCCTCTTGCACTCCCGCTTCCGCCTGTGCGACCGCGAGGCTCGCTTTGCAGAGGCGAGGGCCAATCCGCCGGACGGCGGCACGATCATTGTCAGCACCCAAGTCATTGAGGCCGGCGTGGACGTCAGTGCTACGACACTGTTCACGGAACTGGCGCCGTGGGCATCGCTGGTGCAACGTTTTGGGCGATGCAACCGGTACGGCGAGGCGAATGGCAAGGCGGCTGTTTACTGGATCGGGCTGCCCAAGGAGCGAGCAAATGCCGGGAAGCTTGCTGCTCCCTATGAACTCAGCGACTCGGAGGCAGCAGCAAGCGAGTTGGCAAAATTGACAGACGTTGGCCTCTCATCGCTCCCTAATGCAGCCATGCATTTTGAACACACCCACGTCATCCGCCGCCGCGATCTGATCGACCTGTTCGATACGACGCCGGACTTGGCGGGCAATGATATCGATATCGACCGGTTTATCAGAGACGTGGAAAACACCGATGTCCGCGTGTTCTGGCGAACCTGGGACGGCGCGATGGATGGCAAAGCCCCACCTGCCGACAAGGAGTGGCGACACGTTGAACGCGAGGAACTGTGTCCAGCCGCGATTGCTGACTTCTGTGCATTCGCCTCGGAGCACAACAAGAGCATCTGGCGTTGGGACCACCTGGAAGGCGAATGGGTCAGGCCTGAAGCGATCTATCCAGGACAGGTCTATCTTGTGCGCGCCGAAACGAAGAAGGGCGGAAGGATGACGACGCCCGGCTATGACCCGGTATATGGCTGGGGAAATAGCCGAGAGGCCGATGCGGCGGGTCTGGGGCCGCACCAGGCCAACTCGTGTGGCGATGACGCGTATGACGACGATGAGTGGTCACACAGCAACCAGTGGCTGACGATTGCTCAGCACACAGATGGAGTGTGCCACGAACTCGATAACATCCTCGCATTGCTGTTGTTGGATGATGGGAAGGCTGCGATCCTCCGTGCCGCGGCGCGCTGGCACGACGGGGGCAAGGCGCACGCAGTATTCCGCCGTGCACTTCCGGAAGGGCCGCCTGATGCGGCGCAGCATTGGGCCAAAGCTCCGGGCCCGTGGAGACGATACGAACGCCGCCATTTCCGCCACGAGCTGGCCTCAGCGTTGGCCGTGCTTCAACGTTGTCATGAGAACCTGAAGCAACTTGATGACGAGCAGTTGAATCTGGTTGCCTATCTTGTCGCGGCTCACCACGGGAAGGTGCGACTCTCGATCCGGTCGATGCCCAATGAACTACACCCGAGGGACGTAAACGGAACGCTCATAGACAGATGTCGCTTTGCCCGCGGCGTATGGGATGGGGATGTTCTGCCACAGACAGATCTCGGTGGTGAGATTATCGCTCCCGAGGTCACGCTCTCGCTGGAACCAATGGAACTGGGCCTGTGTGAAGAAGAACCGTTCAAAGACCAACCCTCGTGGGCAGAACGGATGATTCGGCTTCGTGACAGGTTTGGTCCCTTCCGACTGGCCTATCTGGAGGCCCTGCTCCGCGCCGCCGACTGGCGGGCCTCACAATCGGAGAACCACCCATGACAAAAATCCCACTTGCCGGTTGCACACCGGAACCGTTGATGTGTTATCTCAAGGCCCTTGGCATCCTGCGACTGGTAAGCGAACAAAAAGACCCAGAGGCACGCGGATGGTGGAAAAACGACGTGTTCTGGTTGCGGTCCTTGCTTAATCATGAGGACTTGGTGCAGTTCTTCCTGCAGGAGTATAGGCCAACACCAATCGTTGCTCCGTGGGCTGGAGGTTCCGGTTTCTTCTCAGGGGACAACGCGAACGCGGTCAACTCACTGTGCAGCAGCAACGCTGATCGGTGTGCATCCTATATGGCTGTGATCCACCATGTGCGACGCATCCTCGAAGCAGAACAGATCACGACAAAGCCCAAGGACGATGAGAAATCAAGGCTTATACGCCGTTACAAACGAGAACTGCCGGACGCCGTGATCGCCTGGATGGACGCGACAATGGTGCTCCAAAAGGACGGGCAAGGGTTCTCGCCCCTGCTGGGCACAGGCGGTAACGATGGTCGACTCGACTTCACCCAGAATTTCATGCAGCGGGTAGTCGCTCTCAATCTACATAAGGATGAATCAGCAAGTGATGAATCTCGTATGTGGCTCGCACACGCACTGTTCGGATCTCAGGCCAGACTCCACAAAGCCAGCGTTGGCCAGTTCGCGCCAGGCCGCGCAGGCGGACCAAATGCGACACAGGGAATGGAGGGTGATTCCACTGACAACCCATGGGACTTCATCCTGATGATCGAAGGATCGCTACTTTTCGCTGGCGCGGCGGTGCGACGGTTCGGTGTTGTAGAGTCGGCACGGGCGTCATTTCCCTTTACAGTCCGTGCTATTGCTGCCGGTTTCGATTCGCCAGCATCGAAGGATGAGGCCGAGTCACGCGGCGAACTATGGCTTCCACTCTGGAGTCGGCCTGTCAACAAAGATGGGTTGTGTCACCTCCTGGGTGAAGGACGAGCGGATTTATCCGGACGTCCGGCAAGAGATGCGACCGATTTCGCCAGGGCGATTGCGGGGCTTGGTGTTGACCGTGGTGTGCATAGTTTCTCTCGCACAGCCTTCCTCAAGCGTAGCGGTAAGGCATTTCTGAGCACGCCTCTCGGTCGTTTCGACGTTCGTGAGCGTGCCGAGGTGGACCTTCTCCGAGAGGTTGACAATTGGCTCGATTCTTTACGGCGTGCCACTGGCGATAAAAATGCCCCCTCGCGTTTCATCGCTGCTCTACGAGGTATCGATTCGGCTGTTTTCGATTTTTGCAGGTACGGAGGCGCCACTTTCTTTCAGCGTATCGTCATCGCCTTGGGTCAAGCGGAACGAGAACTGGCCCTCACGTCAGGCAAGGTCGGGCAGAGCAAGATTACGCCATCGCCTCTGGGGGGGGTGTCGGCGGATTGGATCAAGGCCGCAGACGATGGGGCACGCGAGTTTCGCATTGCATTGGCCTTGGCAGGTGTCGGCCAGAATCAGGAGAGTCGCCCGGAGCAACCGAAGATCGGACCACTTCGAGCCAATCTCGAGCCCGTGGACTGGCAGAAACGCTGCCGCGCCTGGGCAGAGAAGGACCGCTCCGTGGTCTGGAACGCCGCCGACCTGGCGACGAACCTGGCCAACGTCCTGGCGCGGCGGATGACGGATGGCGCCCGCGCAGGCTGTGAGCGCCTGCCACTGGCTTCGCGATATACCGTACCGCTTGACACGATCTCGGCGTTCGTTGCCGGCGACCTCGACGATGAGCGGATCGAGCAACTGCTTTGGGGCTTGATGCTCGTTGACATGACGGGCGGCAGTCCGCAGGAAGCGCACGATCAACATTGTGTGCCACTCCCACGTGAGTATGCGCTGCTGAAGCTGCTTTTCCTGCCGAGGCCGCTGGTGGCGGATCATCGCGATGGGAAGCTCTACTGGCGTATCGGCAACGAAGAGGGCTTATCCATCCGGCCAGAGCCGCGCATCTTGCCTTTGCTTCGTGCCGGTCGCATCGGCGAGGCCTGCTGTATCGCTGTCCAGCGCCTGCGTGCGAGTGGCTTATCGCCCATGCCAGGGTCATTGCCCACCGGCACGACGCGTGAGGAGGTATGGTCTGAGCAGCCCATTGACCCCCGTCGCGGCCGGCGCCTCGCCGCCGCTTTGCTGATCCCGATTCCCTCAGAATCAGTGAATCATCTTATCCGCCTTGTCTGTCGCGCAGATGACTTGTCCGCGGCTGAAGAATTCATCCTCTCGCAAAAAGGAGAAACCAAATGAGCGATACAAACAACAAAATCTACGATGCACTTAAAAATGCGCCGCGTTTGCTGATCGAAGCCAAACTCAAGCCTCTGCAGGGGCACCGCTTCCAACCGACCGGTTTTGCCGACCTGGGTCCTGCCCGGTACACACTGCCGGACGGCACAGAAATGCTCCTCGTTGAGTCCGTGCAGTCCGTCGCCAACCGAATGGAACTGGCCTGCTGGGACACGGGGAAGGATGACCTGATCAACGATCTCAAAGGACTGCCGTACATTCGGGTGAAGAAATCTGGTAACAACGGCGCTGTGACCAACTCGGTGCTCGAAGCGCACCGCATCAATTCTCCCTACATACTGGAGGGTCCGGACAAAGCTATCTTCGACAAACTCAAACAGGAGGCTGCTGGCATGGAGATAGGGCCAGTGGACATACAGGCCCTGGCCAAGCTCGTTTTCAAGTACGATCCCAACGCGGTCATTCATGGGGTCTTTCTTGCCAAGAGCGATCTGGCGGGTGGGCGTCTACGATTGGCTCGCCTGCTCAGCGGATTCATTGAGGCCTCGGACGTGCGCGTAGCCGAAAGTGGCGGGGTCAAGAATGACCGAGTCAATCCCTCTGGTGATACGAAACAAGGCTTCGGCAACGTTCCCTTCCACCGCACCGAGTTTGTCGCCAGGGAGATCAAGGCGTATTTCAACCTCGACCTGGCCCTGCTCCGCGGTTACGGCCTCGGGCACAAGGACAAGGAGAACCACGATGGGGACTTCAAATGGCCGGACCCGGAGAAACTCCTGATCGCCCTGTCTCTGTTCAAGATCCGCCGTTTCCTTTCAACCGGCCTGCGCCTGCGCACCGCGTGCGATCTGGAGCTTGACGGCGAACTGACGGTCACTCGCCCCGACGGCTTCGGCGTGCCGGCGGAGAAAGACCTTTTGGCGGAATGCACGGCGTTGATTGCCGCCTGCAAACAGCACTTCGCCGCCCCGGCGATTACCGAGGTCGAGTGGAAGCCGGGCAAGAAGAGCGGCAAAGACAAGAAGGGCCAAGAGGCCGAGGAAGACACGGAAACAAACAAAGACGCTGCGGAAATAGATGACGAGGAAAGCAGCTCATGATTACCATCTCCTTCCAATTTCTCGCCGGACGCTTTCATGCCACGCCATGGGGCCGACACGTCAATGAGGGTGCGGTGGAGTGGCCGCCGTCGCCCTGGCGCATCCTTCGGGCGATCATTGCCACCTGGAAACGCACGCTGCCTGATGTGCCAGAAGCAGAGGTCAAGCCTATCCTTGAGAAGCTTGCCGCCCCGCCGCAGTTCGTGCTGCCGCCAGCTTCGACCGGCCACACTCGCCACTACATGCCATGGTTCAAGAAAGGACCCGACGATCGGACCCTCGTCTTCGATACCTTTGTGGCTGTCTCGCGAGAGGCTGAGCTTTGGATCTGCTGGCCGGATGTGTCGCTCGATTCAATACAATCAAAAACGCTCGGGTGTATCTTGGCGAATCTGAACACCCTGGGCCGCTCTGAATCTTGGTGCGATGCAACCCTCCATGATGCCGTGGAGATTCCCGAAGGATGCGAAGCTTCGGTGCGATGCTGTGTCCCGCTGGATGACCACAACCTACCGCCTGACTGTGAAATCGTCCGCCTATTGTGCCCCGATCCATCACGGGCGTTCGCCGACGACCATGTTGTGATTGTCAAGACCACAGGGCGTGGGAAGAACAAGCAGATGGTTGAGCAACGTTCGACGATCTACGATCCCGCGTGGAACATCTGCATGGAGACTCTGCAACTGCACAGAGAACGGTGGTCCGATCCGCCTGGCGCATGCTGGGTTCAATATGCCCGCCCGCGCGATTGTTTCAAGATCGAACCGCGATCACGTCCGTCACGGCCGAAGGACCAGCCGCGCATCCAGGTCGCTCGCTATACGCTTGACTCGACCGTCCTGCCGCTGGTTACGGAAACGCTGCCGGTTGCTGAGACTGTGCGGCGCGCGCTGATGGGGATCTACGGCCGCTTGACGGAGAGCAACGGCATCCGGGGCCGATCCGTCGTCTTCTCCGGCAAAGACGAGCATGGGCAGCCGTTGGCCGGTCATTCACATGCCTATTATCTGCCGACCGATGAGGACGGCGATGGCCGCCTGGATCACCTGACCGTCTTCGCCTGGGACGGCTTTGACGACACTGAACGGCTCGCCCTCGATCGCCTGCGTGAACTCCGCACAGGCCGCGAAGGCGAAGAGCGTCATCCATTGCGTGTGCTCTTGCTGGGCATGGGTACCCTGGATGAGTACAAACCCGGGCCGTTGCGGGCAGCGCAAGTCTGGGTTTCCGCCACCCCCTACCTTGCCACGCGTTTCGCAAAGACACGCGGGCGAAACAGGGTTGACCTCGGTTCCCCAGAGGCACGGACGGCATTCCTCATTAAGGATCTGCGTGAACAATTGAAGGTTACCTTGCCGAACGTGGACGCGGAACAAATTCAGGTCGAGCCAGTTTGGGACGCGAATCGCGTGTTCAAGGTTGGGGGCCGTTGGCGGACCATCCAATTCAAGCGGTATCGTCGCAAAGCCTCCGACGACGGGAGCCGGCGCCTCGCCGGGGCATTTCGATTGACCTTCCCAACCGCAGCATCCGGGCCAATCTGTCTGGGTCACTCATCCCATTTCGGGATGGGACTGTTCCTGCCGCTCATTGAAGACTCGCCAAAGGATTGGAGCTAAGACCATGCTGATCTTCGCATCGCTCTCCGGTATCCAAGACTTTCTGTTCGACGTCCGCGAAACGGGCGGTGGCCAAGCTCGTGCCTTGCGCTATCGGTCGTTTCGCATCCAACTCATTGCGGAATGTGTCGCGGAACGGCTCCTGGCGGCCGCCGGTCTGTCCAAAGACCACCTGCTCTTCAACGCGGCGGCCAAGGTGTGCATCGATGCCGGCGCTCTCGACAGGAATTCTCAGGAAGCGGTACGCCACACCGCCTGCGATATGGCCCGCAGTTTGGTGCACCAGACACAGGGCCGTCTTCGCTTGGCCTGGGCCATTGTGCCTTCCGCGGATGGTTTTGGACAGACTTTTGAACGCGGCAACAGACTGCTGGCCACCGCCAAACTCCAACCTCTTCGTGAGTTGGCGACAGCAGATCGAGAATCGGCTGCCTGGCCTGAGGACGCCCTGGTCCTGCCGCAGACGTGGAGTGCGGACGCTGAAGCAGAGAATGACACAGATTTGGGCCGACGCTTGGCCAACGCCAATTGGATGTCGATGTACAGTGGCCATGAATCCAAGGATGGAAAAGTCGAAGTCCTCGGCCTGAGACTGGCCCTTTCAGACACTCCCCCCCAAGACAGCAAGGACCTCATCGCGTACAGTCGCCTCGGTGGGTCGGAATCACCCCCGCCGGATATGGCGCCGTCCAAGTTCCGTGCCCGACGACTTGCACGACATATCCCCAAAGATGAGTACGGCTATCCTGTTGAGTTCCTCGATCTTGCGAACAAGGCTCGTGGTGCGCCCATGCTCGGCGTGCTCAAGGCCGATGCTGATTCTCTGGGAAAGGCCATAGCAAAAATCCTCGAAGACGCCACTGACGCCAAGCCTCTGCAGAAGGTCAGCGAGGCTTTGGACAGGTTCTTTGCGGAGACCCTGGAGGACGAAAAGCAGTGTACCGGTTCCCCTTGGAACAGCATCTACACCGTCTTCTCCGGTGGCGACGACCTCCTGGCCGTGGGGCCTTGGGATATCGTGCTGGACTTCGCCTGGCGTGTTCGGTCGCTCTTTGACCAGACCTTCGGATACAAGTCCGAAAGGTCGTGTTCGCACCAGCCCCTCACGATCAGCGCCGGCGTGGCCATCATCAAACCCCGCTACCCGATCCACTTGGCGGCGCAACAGGCCGAGAACCTCCTTGAACAGGCCAAACACGAACGTGCGTCGCAGGCTTCCTCCCCCAAGGACCGGTGTTCCGCCTTGGGGGCTCTGTGGAAATGGAAAGACCATGAGACGATCATCCGGTCGGGCAAGCAACTGGCCGACTGGGTGGACGCCGGTACTGTCCAGAGAGGCTGGCTTCACACGCTGCTGCAACTGGCGATGCTGCGCCGAGGCCGGGCCGGTCCTGAGTACAAGGATGTACATCCGGCTGTCGCCACCAGCCGTCTGGCCTACCATATTGCCCGTAACTGGCCCAAACCGGGCGATGGGGACGAACGACGACGAGCAGCCCGGGCCTGGGCCGACACTCTCTTGAGAGAGTTTGACTGTTTCGACACGACGTCGCATTGTGAAACTGTTTATCTGCCTGCCATTGTGCGTTACGCACTCTTGGCCACGCGAGGGAGAACCGAGGAGTAGCCCAATGAATCCATATGGAAAGCCTCAAAAAACCAGCCCTGGAGACCATCATCGCAGCCGTTCAGATCAGTCGTCGGCTCCGTCTCTGAACAGACTCTGGCCCGACTATCTCAACGGCGGTTACTTTGACGGACAAGGTAATCTGAAGATTGAAAACGTCAGTCGGGAAAAGGTGGAGCCGCTGGTGAAGGCGATGTGCTCGGAGGGGGGAGGTCTGACCCCCCACCAGATCCGCCGCTACTTCGGTCACTGCCGGGCGGTCGAGCCGCGATGCACGGCCTCCGGTGCTGCCTGGGCCCGCGGAGGGCCCGAGGGCCGGCAGCTGGCCGAGATGACCAATGCCGGCGGTACGGAGAACATCGACTCGGTGACGTATGGCCAGGTGGAGTCGTGGTGCGCGGGCGCTCGCCTCGGCGTGGCCATGACGGAGGCCGCGCGGCTCAACGCGGGGGCGAAGAACCTCGAGTCACTCCGGGTGACCGCGGAGGCGGCGAAAAAGCAGCTGGCCGAGGCGCTGGAGCGGACCGCGGACCAGCGCGCCGTGGCGTTCATGAGCGATCAGGACTCGCTGCTCAGCCAGTTGTGGAACTGGTCGACGGTGGCGCTCGACTGCTCGCTCGAACTCGAGCCGCTGCTCACGGAGAGCGCCGAGGTCAACCGGGCATTGGCGATCGACGCGATCGCGGCGACGGCGCAGGCCGGTCCGAACGCGGGAGCGATCAGGGCTTCGTGCAAGATGCCACCGGCGGGTACCTTGCTGCCGGTGTTGAAGACGGTGAACAACGTCATCAACGGTT
>CAZLDQ010000165.1:0-12821 GCA_964558295.1 uncultured Planctomycetaceae bacterium
CCGACCGAGGATGGACCGGCCAGCTCCAGAAACGCTCCCGCCGTGCTCCCTTCCGTCGGCCCCGCCTCCGCCGCGGCGTGCTGATCGAGCCGCTCTTTGAGGCTGTAGTAATCCAACCGCAGCACCCGGGCGGTGCGATGGAGGCCATGCGTACCGGCCGTCCTCACCGCGACGTCCCACAGCGTGTCGGGGATGCGCGAGCGCGGCCGGTGCGTCTTTCGCCAGCGATCAAACCGTCCTCGCACGGCCTCCAACGAGGAAACCCGATACGCTTCAGTTGGATGAACCTCTTTTCCCGAACGATTTCCTGAGCCTGTTGACGAAAAAGGTTGGCGGCACGCGGCGGCACCAATGACAAGCCCCTGGGGCATCAAGCGGATGCACCAGGGGCATGGTTCTGACATCGGAGCCGATTGGACGGCGGGTTAGAATCCGTACTTGACGACGAATTCCACGCGGGTGGCTTCGCCGGGACTCTGGGTCTTGTAGAGGGTTTTCCAGACCGAGGTTTCCAAGCCCACGAGGAGCTTGGGGGTCACATCCCAGGCGAGATTGGCGAACATCATCTGGTTGTAGGTTCGCCCGGTGGCGATATCCTGGTCGCACGGGTCGTCGAGCGAGTAGCCGACGTGGCTATGCAGGTCGGGGCGCCAGAAGTACCAGAATTCACCCCAACCGCCCATCGAGCGGATGCCTTCGCGCGTGACCGGGTTGATCCCCTGGAGGATGCCGCCCAGGTAGGGTGCGAGGTTCTGTCCGGTAAACAGTTCCCCCTGGAAGCCGAACCGCTCGGTGATTGGAAAACGGAAGTCGACATTCGCCGACCAAGTGCGAATGACTGCGTCATCGGCCGGATTCGGGGCGGGGAAGTCGTAGTCCTGCTCGCCGATGTGCCCGGAGACGCCCAAGGTAATCGGCTGGCATCCCGGCCCACGGAGCCCGAGGGTCGTTCCCAGCCGTCCCATCACCACCGGCCAGCCGGAATGATCGCCGCTGACACCGGCGACCGAAGCATAGTCGGCGGAGTTGACCAAGCTATGGTTGAGCGAGCCCTGGAGGGTAAAGAGCAAGCAGTCGTTGACGGGGAGGATTCGTTCGGCGCGGAGCTGGGCGTGGCGATAGCCGATGTTGCCGGCGCCCCACGCGACGGGGTACATCAGGGTGAACGGATTAAGCGGGGAGATCACATCCCAGGTCTGGCCGACCAAGAGACGGGTGTCTTCGGTTTTCGCTTCGGCATAGGCGTGCCGTAGCAGGACCGTTCCCTTGTTCTCCGTGATGAAGGAGCCTTGGAAGTCGATTTCGACCTTGCCACCGGTCTCCGCACACCCAAAAGCCCAGATCCGCGGGCCGGTCACGTCGATTCCCAAGCGGGTCGACTTGGCATCAACATGGAAGGAGTCTTCGCCCTGGACATCTTCCGAGTAGACGTAGAACGGCGTGTCACCCGAGTTGGTGCGCGAGGTCTCGTAGGAGGAACTGGCCCACAAGACCCCGTAGGGGACGATCCGGAAATCCCCTTTGGTCCAGGCCAACTTCTTCATCTCCGCACGCAGTTGGTCGAGAGTCATGTACTCTTCTTGCTGCGGAACGGCATGTGGCTCCACCACGGCCGACGGGGACGGGGCAGGGGTGGGAGCTGGAGCCAACGCCGGCGCAGGAGCCGGGGTTTGCGGTGGGGCCGGGGCAACCGGTGGCGCTGGGGCGACCGGTGGCGCTGGGGCGACGGGCGGGAGCGGAGCGGCCGGCAGGGGCGCTGGCGGTTGGGGGACGGCCGCGATTTCTGTGGCCGGCGCCGGAGAAGCGACCGGAGGAAGCGGCGCGACCATCCCCGGTTCTTCCAAGTAGACTGGCGAGGATGCCGGGGCCGGGGTCAGCCACTGGGCCGGCCGCGTCGGCAAGACCGTCTCGGTCTGCGGCAATCGGACCACCACGCTGGAGGTCGAGGGGACGGTTTCCAACAGTGGCACAGGAGCTTCCAGGGGCCGCAGCCCGCTGGAGGTTGTGCGCAAAATCGGCTCATTGGCCACTAGCGAGGCAGGCCAGAGGCAGAGCAGAATCCACGTGAGAGTCGGCGTTCGTTTGATCATCATTGATCCCCAAAAAGGCAGTTCATCCGTGGCCCCTTTAGCACAATCGTCGGGTTGTGCACAGGAGGGGAAATCGGCCCATCCGTTGATGCCAGTATCGTCGTCGACACTCGGCGACTTGATCGTTTCGCCAGCGCTCGAATAACCGCAAAGAGAGGCGTTTTTGCTTCGATCGCTACGGCCCGAACGGCTGATACGACCGGCGTCCTTCTTTCGGATCGATCGGCACAGCTTCTCAGATTCGGAGCAGTTGGCAGGGCCTCGACAGGCCGCGCAGCCGGCCAACGAAAGGAAGCGGATGCGGATTGTGACGGTTAGGGGTGATCGGAGAAGTGGGGCCGACCAATCAGGGGCCCGGCGGTCGGCTCAACCGCCCGGCCCCCCCACGTCGCTACGCCCTCTGGCCCCACGCCGTCGGCCGCATTCTCGACCAGTTCCCAGTTCCCTTTTGGCCCCATTTCCGCTAAGATAGCCCACGGCAGGATTGGCCGGTCGGTCTATCTATTCAGCGTGAGGACATCCATGAAAAATCTGGTCACCCTGGTGCTTGGCGGAGGGCGTGGGACGCGTCTGTACCCGCTCACCAAAGTTCGCTCCAAGCCGGCGGTTCCCGTCGCCGGCAAATACCGCCTGATCGATATTCCCCTGTCGAATTGCATCAACAGCGGCCTGAACCGGATTTACGTGGCGACCCAATTCAACTCGGTCAGTCTCCACCGCCACATCCGCAGCACGTACACCTTCGATGCGTTTGACCAGGGATTTGTGGAAATCCTCGCGGCTCAACAGACCAACGAAAACGCCACGTGGTACCAGGGTACGGCCGACGCTGTCCGGCAGAACCTCCGCCATCTGCAACAGCCGGGGATCGAATACATTCTGATTCTCTCCGGCGACCAGCTCTACCGCATGGATTTTCGGCCCATGATCGCCAAGCACCAGCAAGACGGCGCCGATGTGACGATCTGCGGCCTGCCGGTCCACAGCCACCAGGCTGCCGGCCTGGGGATCATGCGGGTCGACGACGACGGACGCGTGAACGGCTTCCTGGAAAAACCGCAGACCGACGAAGAACTCAAGCTGGTCCGTACCGACCCAGCCTGGATCGACGCCCACGGCATCCCCAGCCAGGGCCGCGACTGCCTGGCGAACATGGGCATTTATCTGTTCAACCGTGACACGTTAATCGATGTGCTCGAAAAGACCGACTACCGTGACTTCGGCAAGGAAGTCTTTCCGGCCTCGATCCGCTCGCGACGGGTGCAACTCCATCTATTCGACGGCTACTGGGAAGACATCGGCACGATCAAATCGTTCTTCGAGGCCAACTTGAGTCTGGCCAAGCCGAACCCGGAATTCCCCCTTCTCTCGGCCACCGCCCCGATCTTTAGCCGAGCCCGATTCTTGCCCCCGACGCGAGTCGACGGAGCCAAGGTCCGTGGCAGCCTCATCGCCGATGGGTCGATTATCGGCGAGGGAGCGGTGATCGAAAACAGCATCATCGGACTGCGCTGCATGATTGGCCCGAATGTTGTCATTCGCAACTCGATCCTCATGGGCAACGACTTCTACGAGTCGCCGGAGGATCTGGTGCGTGGCGTCAAGAACGGACACCCGCCGCTGGGAATCGGCGCCGGTTCCCACATCGAAGGGGCGATCATCGACAAGAATTGTCGCATTGGGCAGAAGGCTCGCATCACGAATAGCCGCGGGATCGATTCCACGGAGGAAACCGACTACGGCATGATCCGGGATGGTGTGGTCGTGATCCCCAAAGAGGTCACGATTCCCGACGATTGGTCGTTGGAATAGACGGCTCCGCGGCGTTAAGGAAGCTTAATGTCTCGGCGTTCCGCCGCCGTCAGGCCGTAGAGGTCGCCGACGAGTTGGTCGATCTGTTCTTCTAGCGTGGCTTCGCTGGAAGTCTTATTGGTCATGCGCCGGCCGACCAGTTCCACAAGCCGGTCGTGACAGGCCACCTCGGCGGGACGGGCAAAGTCGATTGGGCGGATCGGGGCTTCGGCCAACACATGGCCGTTGATCTCCAGCCCCACGCCCCGCCGTTTCGCATGGTGCCGGAACCATTTCCATAAGAGACGGCTGTTGAGCAGCGCCGCGAGGTAGTAAAGGTGCTCGCGTGTCTCAGGTCCGGGCACGAAGACATTGACACTGAATGGCACATAGGCCGGCGTGAGCGCCGGGGTGAATGCCGGCCGCGGGGCCATCTGCACGGCCAGCAGCTTGGCCGCCTGCCAGAGCCGTTCATCCCGCGGCCAGTGAAGCTGCCACCAGGCTCGCCGGCCGTCGCGTGTCTCCCGCCGCTGATCCATGATCGCCCGGAAACGTTCCAAATGGCGGCGAATCCCCGGAAAGTGGTCGATCGCCGGGCAGGTTTGCGGAGTCGAGTAGATCAGCCATCGCGATGGGGGTTGGGCCAACCGATAACGACCCAGGTCACACAGATCGTGATAGGGGCGCAGCAGCGAGCGTTCCTCTTCGGGCAGATTCAGTCGAGCGAGTTCTGCTTCGGTGAGCACAAACACTCCTTCGCCTACCGTCCAGGGGTTTCCGTGTTGCTGATTAGTACGTGGGGTGACCGAGGCCGGGTTTTCGGCGATCCCCTGGCGGATCAGGCCGAACGCTGCCAACCGAGGGAAGTGTTCCAGTCGGGCCAGAAATTCGTCACAGGGAGGTTCCAGGTCGATTGCTTTGCCACGGTACAACTGCTCGGGCGTTTTCTGAAAGATCTCCACTGGGGCGTGGCCGCGGACAAACGGTTCGGCATCGCCCCGTGGCTCACCGCGAACGGTCTTGACCACCGTGGGGTTGGCGGCGGGGCCTTTGGTGAGCGTGAGGATTAGGTGTTGGCCGGCCACGTTGGGGAAGACCTGAAGCCGCCCCAACGAGAAGATTTCTTCCAGGTGGGCATTCTGTCGCAAGGTGGCGATCAGCTTCTCGGCTCCCCGCCCCTTGGTCCAATAGGCTCCCACAATGAACGATAGCCGGCCGCCCGGCTTGAGCAGTTCGAAGCTGCGATGGAGGAAGTAATACCAGAGGTCCATGCGCGGCATGCGGTAACGCCGGCCAAAGTCCGTGACGGCAATCTGGTCGAGAAACGCCTTGGTGTGCAGTTCCCGACGATAGGGCGGATTGCCCAAAACTACGTCAAACGGACCGGATTTCTCGATTTCCGGAGCGACCAACACGTTGCCCACGCGAATCTGCGCAGCCAATCGGTTGGCAAGCTGGCCGAGGTCTCCGTCTGGTGGTTGGCTCGTCAGAACTTCCAGCCAGAGCGATCGGCGGGCAACCAATACGGCGTCCGGATCAATGTCCACGCCATGCAAGCAACTCACGAGATGCTTCAGGGCGACGGATACATGGCGGCTGCGCAGGTGCTGGAAGGCAGCCAGCAGAAAGGCCCCGCAACCACACGAGGGGTCGAGGATCTTGGGAAGCGGACCGTGATTCGCGGCAAGCGATTTCTCGGCAATGTACCGGCAGACGTAAGCCGGCGTGTAGAAGACGCCAGCGTTCTTCTTCGTTTGCGCATGGGGGGCAATCCGCAAGTGGCGGCCAGAGCCAGGGGTCAGCCGGCAGCCCAGAAGCCGCTCGTGAAGCCAGCCGAGGGCTTCGACGGGCCACGGTTCGTCTCCGATTCCTGCGAGCAGGCCGTCGTATTGCGAGGGGTCCGCGGCTTCGGTCTCGGGAATCGGTAGTCCACGCTGTTGACACATCCGCCGGAACACCATTCCTTCAAGAGTCTGGCGAGCGGTGTGGCCGAGAGCATCGTGGGGCGTGTTTGGATGCGTGGAGGCCAGGTCCGTCGCCACCGTCAACCAGCAGGACTCCATCGCCCTGAGAAATCGTTCGTGCATCTGCGTCGTGCATCCCGAGTTCATCAAACGCGGCGAGTGAACTCGCCGGCCAAATGGGATTCCTATTGATTCCCCAACGGCGCCAGGTTGACAACGGCCACGGAGACGCCGGCCACCAATAGGCCGAGGGCCGAAATCCAGAGGAGCAGATCCCAAAGCCGCCCTGAGGCCACACGCCGGTCGCTGCGGCAATAGCGGAAATAGAGGGTTGCCGTGGCGAGCATCGGGAGCATGATTGCTTGCATCACGCCGCCGGCCAGCACCAGCTTGGGCGGGGCGGGGATGAAGATGTAAATGGCCAGGGCAAACAGGGGAAACCCCACACAAAAGCCCTGCACCCAGGCCCAACGCCCTCGGTCTGTACGTGCCCCAACACCAAACACCCGCACAGCGTCAGCCGCCACCCGGGCATGTCCGGCGTTGGCCACAAAAAAGGTCGAATAGAGCACGGCAAACGCCCCGAACAGAAACAGCCACTCTGCCCAGACACCAAACACCGGCACATACATCGCGGCCAGCGTATGAATCATTTGGTTGCCTTCCGGGTCCAAACCTTGACGGTGCAGCACCGCAGCGCCGAGCAGATAGAAGGCCATTGTGGCAAACGTAAAAATGACCATCGAGACCACGCAGTCCCACTGCATCACCCGCAGCCACCCTCGAGCCCGGGCGGCCCATGCGTCCGACTCATCCCGTGAGCCGGTGAATCGGGCGTAGCCCTTTTCCAGGCACCAATAGGGATAGGCGATCAGCTCGTTGGCCCCCACGCCGATGATCCCGAAGGTGGCCAAGGCTGTGGCCAAGGGCGAGTGCTGCAATCCGCTGGCCGGCGGCAGGCAGAAGCAAAGCCCGCTACGCAGATCGGCAGCCCGAACCGCCCAGGCAGCCTGCGACTGCATGGCAATCACACAGAACACGGTGACCGCAGTGAATCCGGCGACCAGAAGCATCGAGACTTGCTGGATCAGGCCATAACGCCCATTGACCAAGAGCACTACCGTCAACAAGGTGATCAAGGTGGCCCAATAGACATCATCCCGGGTTGAGCGGTTGGGGCGGGGGCCGAGTCGTTCGGCGGCTTGCACCTTGCCGTTCGCCGTAGCGGCCTGCGCGTCCCAGGCGTCTTGCTCTTCCAGGAGACGGTTGAAGTCGCCGGTGATCGGAAGGCTCATGGCCATCGATTGGGCCACGCCCCCCAACACGCCGCCTAACTGAGCCAGGCCGACGACGAACATCACCAGCCAGTACCAGAGGATCCAGTTGACTCCCAGACGCGGCCCAGGAACCTCATTGAGCGCTTGCATCGTGGTGGCCCCGGAAACGATCGTATGGCGCCCCAGTTCCACCTGGGCAAACAGCTTGATTACGCAGCCAATCAGGATCAGCCACAAGAGCCAGAAACCGGCCTGGGCCCCGGTCTTGGTGGTGCCGATCAGTTCGCCGGCCCCAACGATCGATCCGGCAATGATCATCCCCGGGCCCAGCCGTTTGAGGATGCCTCCCACCGTGTGTGGGGGAGTCTCCGTGGCCGGCGATTGTTTGGCGTCGGCAAGTTGGGTGGGGGGCAACGCGGTATTGCTCATGGGACCAGATCCTCGCCGTTTCAGGACCCGGTCATTCTGCCCCAGTCGTCTGTGGTTTGCAAGCAAATCAAGGAGACGAGTGGAGAATCCGCTCCACGTTTACCCCAAGAAAAAGATCAGGGGACGCCGGAATTTCCGACATCCCCCGAAACGCTACGGTTGGTTCTTCTGTCGCTATCGGGCCATGGTCGACAATCGTGGCCCAGCCAGGGGGCGAGCCGCCGTTCGCCGTGAAGCGGTCCAGCCGGGGGTCTCGTTGGCCGTCGACGCCGGCTCGGCCGCCGGGCTCTCTGCGACTGCAGGCACTGCAAGCGTCGGTTCCTCCGCCCGTTGCTGCTGGGACGAGACATCGCCGGAGCTCGGCATGCGATAATCCATTTCGTTCGGTTCGGTGGCCGGAGTCGGTTCGGGGAGTGGCACAGCTCCGGCAGTCAGGATCGAGCCAGCCCGCGTCTCGTCAGCACAACATGGACCGTCGCCAGTGAACGTGGGACCGCAATAGTCAAACGGATGGGCGCACATGCGGCACCCCATGGACAGCATGACTAGACCGAGGATCAACCCGGCGAACCCCGCGCGTAACATCATCGAAGCCCTCGCTTGGCCGAAATACGATGTTGAGCCACATTGACATGAGGGAATGCAACGGTATATTCGGCCGAAAACTCTTCCTAATCCGCACCTTTTTCCAAAAATCCCTGCAAGGACGCGTTGTGTCGGGCCATTCTTCTGCCGACAAGCATGCCCACTCTCGCCAGTCCTCCCAGTTGCCACTCGTTTTCTGGGGCCTGCTGCTATTGGCGTTTGCCTTGCGGGTCCCTGGGCTTACCCGACCGCTGTTGGGTAATTTCTCCACCAAGAGCGTGGTCTATGCGATGATGGTCCGCAACTGGGCTGAAGGCCGGGCAGCCCTATGGCAACCGACCATCGATTGCCTAGTCGGCGGTCGCCGGTCGCTCCATATGGCGGAGTTTCCTGTGTCGGCCTATCTGACCGGCCTGAGCTGGCGGGTTCTGGGGGGCTCGCTGGACGTTTGGGGTCGGGCAACCGCCGTGGCTTTTTCGGTCGCCTCGGTGGGACTGCTCTATCTGCTTGCGCGCCGCTGCCATGGCCCAAGGGTCGCCTTAGGGGCGGGCCTCACGCTCGCCCTCTCACCGGTCGCGGTGATTTACGGCCAGAACTTCATGATCGACGCCTCAATGGTCTTCTTCGCCCTGGCGGCCTGGTACGGCGTGGTGCGCTGGCTCGACTCCCACCAGCCCGGTTGGCTTCTCCTGGGCTCGCTGTCGTTCTGCTTGCTGGTGCTGAGCAAATTCTACCTGGCCGCCTGGCTTCTTCCCCTGACGGCGATGCTTCTCTGGCCCCAGCGGTTTGCAACTCCACGGCTTGTTCAGGACGTTGAGCACACCTTCCCTACCGGCTTTTGGCCGCTGTATCTCCTGGCGGCGGCCGTGGCGATGGTTCCGGGCATCGTCTGGTACACCTACGTCTATCGGATGGCGATGCCCGAGAGCCCCTGGGCCCCGTACATGTACACCTCCCTGCAACGCAATGCTCAAGGGAGTCCCCTGTTTGATCGGATGCTCTGGAACCCGGATTTCTATCGTCAACTGCTTGATGACTGGACCGGCGTGGTGCTCACGCCGATCGGATTCGTGCTCCTCTTGGCCGGCTTTCTCGATCGCACATGGCGCCAATACATTCTTTGGTTCGTAGCTGCCGCGGTTGTCGTGGCCGCAATGCCCGTAAAGTTCTTCAAAGCGAACTACTACTACGTGGCTCTGCTGCCTCCCTTCTGCATTCTGGCGGGCCTCGGCTGGCAAGTCCTCCAGGAACGCCTGCCCTGGAGTCGTCGGGCAGTGGTGGGCTTGCTGGCGATTTGGGTCGTCTTCTCCCTTCGCTACTCCGTTCGCCCAGCGTTTGTCACGCCGGAAGAAGACCGAGCTGTAGTGGCTGCGGGTCTGGCCACAGAGAAGCTTACCGCCCCGGACGAACCCATTGTGACGATGCACGGCGACGCCATCGATCTGCTCTACTACTGCAACCGTCCCGGCTGGGCCATTCCGCCGGACGTTCCGGATCTGGCCGACGTTCTTCGCAGTTTCAGCCGGCAAGGGGCACGCTATTTGGTCGTCGTCAGTCCGGCATCGGCGACGATCGCCACCCGCGGCCAGACTGCGCTAGCCAGTGTGGAGCCAGCGGCTAGGGGCGAGGGTTATGCGGTCTATCGTCTGGCCCGATAGCTTGGGACAACGCGTCAACCGCCCCCTGGAACCCATCCGCTCAGAATTCCCGGACGACGACGACTCGACGCTGCGTGTTGAGCTTCTCCACATACTCCGTCAAGTCCTCCCAGGGGCGGAGCACGGCTTGTTGATAGACGCCGGAGGCGGCGACGTAGGCGGCTTGGTGATCGGTGCCGAAGGCCATGCGGCGAATCTGGATGGTGGGACTCGTCAGCTCGATCGTATCGGTCACGCGAAGCGAGACGTGGCCGGCAGTCTTGGATGACAGGAATTCGAAGTGGCGAGTCAGGCGTACAGGACACTCGCGCCGGCCTGTGATCAGGCGTCGCTGCAAAAGACGCCGCACGAGGGTGCGACACCAACGGCCGACGAGCGTCATGCCCACGTGAAGGAGTGCTTGCTTCAGCGGGGTGACCGTTTCAAAGCGGCACCAATGGAGCGGGCCAGCGACGGTGAGAGAGTCTTTCTCACAGCGGTCGTCTCCCAGAGTGATTTGGCAGATCCCCTCACCCCGGCCCTCTCCCGGAGGAAGCAAGAGATTGGGCGTTTCAATCTCACGAGTCAGGTCATGCGATTGGGAAACGGCTAACCGGCCGTCGGCCGTTTCGAGGATCAATCCGGCGTCGGTCACCGGCTCACGACCTGCGGCGAAATGCTTGAACACGCCGCCGCGGGCCGCCGAGATCACGGTCTGCTGATCGGGCGTTCGACGCACGAAGATCTGAGCCTCGGGAAGATAGACGGTCACGGGGCCTTGCGGCGCGGGCATCGGCCGCGTCGGCGACCAATCGCGATAGGCCTCCAGAAGGCTGCCCAGCCGATGGGCGTACATCCGATCGTCACGGAAATGGGCCTGGGTGCCGGCGGACAGACTATGGAGGAAGCCGTCGGCCAGATCGGCAGCGTTCGGATCAGCGGCGGCCAACAGTTCCAGTCCATGGGGATAGAAATGGTAGGTCCCCCGGCTGCCATATTCCCCGGCATAACTGCCATCGGGGTGCAGAAAGAGCCGGGCAAAGGCCACCGCCCGGCGAAGCGGTTCGTCAAGCTGCGTGGTACCGGTGAGCCGGCGATACTGGGCCAGACAGTCAATCGTCACGGTCTGGTAGCCTGGGTCAGCTCCGCCGTACTCTTCGAACCAGCCTTCGGTGGACTGCCAGCCGAGGAGCCGTTCGATGCGATCGTCAGCGGCGCGGCGATACTGGTCGTCGCCGGTGATCTGGGCCACACGCACGAGCCCCAAAGCGGCCAGGGCATGATGGTTGGCCAGATGGCCCGATTCGTCGTGGGCGCAGAGCCAGTCGGCGCGTCGGCGGAACCAGGCGACCAACTCGGCGTCGTCGAGTTCCAACAACTCGTACGCCCGAGTGCAGGCCTGCAACGAAAAGACCGCCGCCCCCAGAGCCCGTTCAAAGGGATAGTAGTCGTCACACGAACCATCGGCGTGACTTGCCCGGGCAGCGAAACGAATCGCGGCAATCACGAGTTCCCGCACGCGAGGACTGCCATGCCATCGATTACCGGGCATCGGAGTTGCATAGACCAAGGCCAGCGGCAGCACCCCCTCCTGATACATCTCCGAGGGAAAGCTGCTGGTGCGGTAGTGCCAGTACTCGCGATCGAGCGAACCATAGGTTGTCCGGAAGGGATTACGGTCGATCGCTCCGAGCAGACGAGGAATCTCGGCGAGGGCCTCGGTCAGGTACAACGCTCGCTTTGCCGGGTCCCGCAAGCATCGCTGGCCGTCGTTTGCTGGAGAGGCATAAGACATGGTCGCAACTGGGAGCGTGGAGCGAGAGTCATCCGCAAACGACCGAGCGCCGACCGTTCAGCGCCGATGGTGAGCCACGATTACCTCGGCCAAGAGGCCCAGCATACAGGTCATGAAGCCGGCTACCATGACCACGATGTCCGACTCCTGCATGCTGCCCGTCCAAGCAAAACTGGCAATGCTCTTGGCGAACCCTGCGGCGATCATTAGCCCGGAAAGTGGGAGGAACACTTTGAGGGGCCGGAAGTAGAGGACCATCCGTACGACGGTGGCGAGGTAGGCCAGGGTGTCTTTGATCGGATGGAACTTGCTCCGCCCGATGCGCGGCCGGTAGGCGGTCGGCACGTATTTGACCGCATAGCCGTTGGTCAAAAAGGCGAGCGTCATCGTGGTCACGCAACTGAAGCCGTCGGGAATGACCCAGAGCCAGTTGAGCATGATATCGCGTTTGAAGGCTTTGAGGCCCGTATTCAAATCGGGGATCTTGTGGCCTGTCAGGTAGCAGGCCAACTTGCGGATAAACCACTTGGCCGGACGCCGCAGCCAGGGGAGTGTCCCCTGTTCGCTGGTCCGGGCACCGTTGACCTGGTCGTAGGCCGGAAAGTAGCGGAGCAATTCGGGAATCGCGTCGGCCGGATAGGTGCCGTCGGCATCAAGCATCACGATCAGGTCGCCCCGGGCCTGACGAATCCCAACTTTACGGGCTGCGCCGGCCCCGCGACGTTCCACGCAACGAATGACCCGCACCGGGCACTGCCAACAGGTCATGGCAAACTGCTCGGCCAACTCGGGCGTGCCATCGGTCGAGGCATCGTCGACCACGAGGATTTCGTAGCGGAGCGGCTCATCGGCCAGGGCCTCGACGATCTCGGCCAACACCCGTTCGATGGCCTTTTGTTCGTTATAGGCTGGCAGGATCACCGACAATTGACACTGCTGGTCCAGATGGGCGGCGGACGCCGTCACGACTTCGGTCTGCCAACCTTCCATGGTGTGGCCCTCAATGCATCTTGCCTGGGATGAGCCAAGCCTCCGCAGCTTGCTCGCTCGGGGGGGACGTTTCACGGACCGCGGGCGGTTCCGACGAGCTGTCTGCCGGACGGGATGACGGCATTCTTCGAAACCACCTAGCCTAAAAGGTACTTATAACACGTCAGCCTAGAGGCTTCCAAGAGCAGTCCGGCGGCAAATTGGGTGATGGGGTGCACGTCAGCTTTTGCGCGCAGTGGCGGTGAGCGAGAAACGTCAATAGG
>CAZLDQ010000166.1:0-12796 GCA_964558295.1 uncultured Planctomycetaceae bacterium
CTGTTGCTTAACCGACCCCGGGCTTTGTGCCACTTCCGTTGAAACAAAACATCCGCAATTCGGCTGAGCGAGTCTTCCCAATCTGGATACTTCCCTTCGATTTCGTCGGCGACCGCATCGACGATCGTGCGAATCAGGGCGACGACCTGTTCGCGGCTGATGAGGTCGCCGGTCTTGATGCGATTGGCAACCTCGGCGGTGCGAATCCTGGCACTGATGCCGCAGATCGTCGCGGCCAGTCCATACGCTCCGGCGTTTATCGCCTGCTCTGCCGCGAGCTTGCAGAGTAGCCGTTCGTCCTGTAATGAGTCGTCCGGTGACTGGGCAAGGGCTTGCAGCCGCTCTCGCTGCTTCTCGTCCTGCAAGAGAAAGGTTTCACGGTGTTTGGACATTTTGTCTCCTGGTTGGGGTCAGCTTGCCAGACAATACCCGTCTTGGGTCTGGCCGTTCTTCTTGATCTTGCGAGGAAGAAGCAGCTTGTCGTTGACGAGTGCGTCGAACACGTCTCGCGTGGCAAGGGTCGATTTCAGCCCGGCGGTATCGAAGATCACGGTCTTGGTTTCGCCGCTGGGGTATTCCTTCGCGGCAGCCAGGATGCGTTGGCGGGTGGTGTCCGCTCTCTTCTCTTCGCGGGCTTCTTCGGGCGTGGAGAGTTCGACCTGCCAACGGCGGGGCAGGCCGGAAACGCCCTCTTCCACATCGAGCGCCCACAGGCCGGAATGCCCCGCCGAACCGCCCACGGACAGCCACAGCTTGTGCTCCCCGCTGCCCGGCACGAAGTCCTCGCGGCGTCCGAGCAGCAGCCATTGGCGGGCGAACTCGGCGAAGCCGGCCCAACTCAGGTCGTCCAATTCGGGTGGTTCATAGTCGCTGCGGTTCTTGGTCTTGCCCCGCTTGCGTGTGTGATGGCAGAGGACCGGAGCAACGCCGTTCCGCTGGCAGATGTCGGTCACTCGCCGAAGGAGTGCCCCTTGGACGAAAAGGTTGCCTGCATCAGCCCCCTCCAGACATAGATAGAGCGGATCGACGACGAGCACTTCACACCCGGTTTCCTGAATGGACCGTTCCATGGCGTCCAGGTGTCTTGGCGAGTCAAGCTGCGGAAGGAAGTCGGACCAGTAAAGGTTGGTGACTGCGGGGAGCCGAACGTCCTTGGCTCTACCGATGCGCCTCGCCGTCTCCTGTAAGGTTCCCATGCCCGATTCACCACTCAGCACGATTACCTTGCAGGGCCGCTTGGCCGGGAGCTGACCGAGAAACTGTTTGCCCGTCGCCAGCGAGATTGCCAAGTCGATGACGATGCTGGTCTTGAGGGCCTTCTTGGGGCCGCCGACCAGACATGGTTGCTTTGCGACGAACACGCCGGGAATCAAGTAGTCCAACTGATAGTCGGTGCTGTCCAGTTCCGCACAGGTTATCAGCTTGATCCACAGTCGCCCGAAGCCCTGCTTGAGGAGATCGGCGCGGGCCGTTTCACGGTTGCCATCGTGCTTGAGGAGCGCGTAGGCGTCGAAGGCGTTGTAGTTCGTGTCCGCCTCGAAGGGCCGGCCGTTCGTCGTGAAGACGTGCAACAGGCGAGTGCCGTCTTCCGCCGTGACGATGGAGGCCGAGACTGCTTTATCTGTGCCCGGTCGGGTCCAATGCTCGCCGCTGCCCGTCCAGCCGTAGTCCGCGAGGAACTCAAACCGCGACGTGCGGCAGAAATCCTCGTCAACGGGGGCTTTGGGCTTCGGTTCGGCTTTCGGCTTCTCGGGTTCAACACGCGTCAGCAACTTCTCAAGCACCGTCTCCGGCAGCTTTGCGGGACGGGTCGAAAGATCGGTCGTCCATTGCCGGACGAAGCCGTCCGTCGTGGACGGAGGCAGGAGGCTTTGGGCTGCCTTGCCGCCCGTGCCAAGGCGAACCTCTACCGATTTCCACTTCATGGTGGCCTTGCCGATCTTGGATAGCCGATCATCCCAGGCAAAGAGGTAGTGCTCTCCCCGCCGTGCCTTCCAGCCGGGCGTGGTGGGAATCTGGCCATCAAAAAGCTCGGCCAAGTCTCTCGGCGATTCCGGCGAGTCGCACTCGATGTCGACTGCGCCGGAGACTGGTCCGAGCAGCAGCCCGGTATTCATGTTCGGACTGTTGCTGAATCGCTCCTCTAGCTCCTCGTCGGAGTATCGCCGGTCTTGCCAGGCTTCCCCGATGGGCCGCTTCTGGCCCGCGTGGATTAGAACGGGGATCAGTCCAAGTGCGTTGCATCGCAACGCGGTCTCTAGGCAGGTTGTCATTCTTGACTCCTGGTGTCCTTGTGTGTCCTTCGAGAAGATCGGCCGCCCGGCAGAGGACACGGCTGCCGGACGGCCGTTGCCCTGAATTGCCGCGTGGCAACCAGTGGCGGAATAGGATTTCGTGGGTGGAGTGTCGCCGCGTAGCAACCACTCCGGCGCCGCCGCGCCCTAAATAGGGTGGGGCGGGGGTGGTGCTGGCTGCACCATTCCAGGATGGACGGCAACACTCAGGAACAGTCGTTTGCCGCGTTCACGAGTGGCCTTGCTCCGGCATCTGCCGGAACGGAATTGGAATTCAAGGCAGGGGGTGTCATGGGGTATCCCCAGGCTGCGGACGGGAAACTACTTGACCACTCTTCCTCGAATCGCGCCGGTGCGATAGCCCATGACACCCCGGTCTCCGGTCAGATTAACCGGAACAGATGACGAATGAGGGGAAGGAAAGCCTCCGAGCCCGGACCCGAAAGAAGACGATGTCCGCATTGCTCTCCCTCCTCTACCAATATGACCGCGACGCGGCGGCCATTTTGCGCGGGAATTCCGGCAGGCAAGAGCAGATGGCTCGAAAACAGCCAGTCGCAGATACACCACTCTCCCTACCAATATGACCGCGACGCGGCGATGGTTTTGCGCGTAGGATTTGGCAAATTCCACAAGATTTACCGACAGGCCGTAACGATTACCCCTCGCGCACGGGGGCAGCCATACGGCGGCTGATTGCAGCCCCGCCACCGAGTCGATAATCAGGACTATGGCCACCGCAAACCAACCGACCGACGAAGAACTGTACCAGCGATTCCGCAGGGACAAGGATCATGCCGCCTTCGAGACGCTGTATTGGCGTTACACGTCGCCCAGCGGTGATGCACTCCTGGATTGGAACGGCGAGAACCTTGTGGACTGGGTAAGATACAAACGCTTTGTCAGGTCGTTCGATGCCGAAGACATCGTTGCCGACTGTTGGGCCGATTTCATCATCAACCAGCCAGACATCAACGAGTGTTTCCGTGCCTTCACCTATCAAAACCTTGAATGGCTCGTCGCCGACTACTGGGACAAGCGGAAGCGCCCCGAGAACTGCTGGCTGAAGCCCTGGCGAGCGCTAACGAATCACTTTCTTCCTCTTGACGATGAACCATTCTCCATAATGGTGCGGGCGGAGAATACGGCAGCGCTGCAAGATGAGCGCATCAAGGCGAGACAGCACACCTATTTCCTCGACCTTGCCATCATGCAGGAGGCAATGACTCGGCTGTCGCCCGAAGAACAGCAAACCCTCCGCTTGTACTGGATCGAAGAGCGGACTATCGAGATGGCGGCGAAAGCCACAGGTGTGACCTTCGCGGAGTTCCGCAGGCGGAAGGACGAGGCATTAGAGCGTTTGTGCAACGAATTCTTCCGCATTCGGCACAAGACCGAAACCTTGGAAGATCGAACGAAGCTGCTCAGCCGATGGGGCGACCTGCGCGCTGACCTCCATTGGGTGCCGGACGATGAGAACCAGGAGTGCGACTGCTCAGAGTGTGAGAAGATCCGGCGTCAGATGGCATCTCATCGCATTATTGCTGCCGCGCCAGAGTTGATCATTGCGCCGACCCTCAACGTGATCGTTCAGCTTACTGACTGCGATGGTTACACGTTGCCGGGCCAAACGACGCAGATGACCCTCTTCGGGATTGGGGGCGGAGTCTGGCAGGAAATGTGCCCTTGACCGTCGAGAAAGCCCATCGGCCCCGGCGCTACCCATCTGGCACGCTGAGGGGTGCCCACGCGAGGCGTTTGGCGCTTACAGCCCGAGAAACGCTCGCGCGCGGTTAGGTCGACTTCAGCGCTCCGCTTAAACGGCCGTCTTGCCGCCGTGATAGAGCAACCCTTGACGAATCCGGCGGCTCATCGTCTCACGTTTCACGCCTTCCGCCTTCGCCGCCTCACTGACGCTCGGGTACGTCCTCACCTGATCGCCTTCGATCACCGTACACGGCCGACCGCGTCGCCCGCAGTTGGCCGGCTTTTCGTTCAAGAGGAAGTCGGCCCAGCCATTCGGACAGCCTGACATGCGATTGATGTCGGCCAGGCGGAGCCGACAGATCAGATGGGCTGCATCTTCATCCAGGGCACACTGACGCCCGATGAGCGGCCGTGCCACTGGCTCCACGCCCTCATCGGATAGCGCCCTCATCCATACCGCGAGCTTGCTTTGCAGCTTCTCTCGCTGCTCCCACACGCGAAGCCACGGGGTTTGGCCCTGTCGATGCGCGACGACATATCGAGGGATGCGTTCCTCGCGTGGATCAAGCAATTCCGAAACCATCCACTTACATGGTGCTGACATGATGATGTTCTCCCTTGATGGCCCAGTTTGATACGTCGGCCTCGATCACCGATCCAATTCCGCCAGCCTCGCCAGGGCATCCCTCTTGCTGATGTTGCGAACGGCGACCAGGGCGGCGAGTTGCGACCGGCGGGGGCGGGCTTTCCCGGCTTCCCAATTGTAGATCGTCAGCGGCGATACACCGACGAGCTTGCCATATTGCTCGGCCGACAGGCCAAGGCGTCGTCGCTGGGACTTCACCGATTTGGCGGAATACCGAACGCCCTCCAACTGGGCATCCGCCGGTTGAACCCCGGCGGCTTGTACCTGCCGCTTGAGATACGCAATCTCCCGGTCTCGTTGCTTCAAGAGTCGCTTTAGCTCCGCCACCTGCTTGCGGTACTGCACGACGGCTTGCCGTGCTTCGGCGACCCGGGCCTCGGCCTCCTTCTCGGCCAGGCGAAGGACTTCCTGCTTCAGGGCGTCTATGACGTTGGACATGATACTCCCGGCTCCTGGATCATCTGACAAGTATAGCACAGCCAATCGGGCCTACGGCCGACGGCGCTTAGGGGGTACGGCCGACGGCGCTTAGCCCTTACGGTTGCCGGCGCTTATAGTTAGGACCTACAGCCGACATCGCTTGGCACCTGCGGCCCGGTGGAGATTTCTTGGCCGTCGGCGGCCCCGGCGGCGATAGGACGGCCAGAGCGTTCGCCATTCCCGGCTTCTCGTGGATCACCGCCATGTAGGTCACGATCCAAACCGCCCCCCCTGCTCGCACCTCCACCAGCGGCTTGCCGCCCGGCCCTCGGGCCGCGACCTCCGCACGGACCGTCCCGTCTCGATCTTTGCCGTCAGAGGTCGTCTCTCGCTGTGTCCGATCGCGCACAGGCAAGGCCGTCGAGGTCTGGCCGTACCCCCATAAGGCCGCTGGACAACCTCGCCTCTGGCTGCCCTTGGATATCCGCCGTGGTGACAACCGATGGCCGGGGCCGTCGAACAGCGGTTGCAGCCCCACGACCCAACTCAAGTCAGCACGGCAGCCACGCAGCAAGGTCACCAGGCCCAAGGGCCGTGCATCGTCCCTGCCTCCAATCTTCTCCCGCACGGCATCGTACCATCGCTGATCCCGCGCTCCGATCACGCTCGTGCCTTCACGAAGAGCCGCCCGCCCGACAACCTCCCGACTCGTTTGTCGTTCCCGGCTAGGAAATTCTACTCGTGTGTCATTACGGTTATAGGAGGCGTTTATCATGCTCATTTCGGTCGCTGTATTTATAGTTTTCAAAGTTTAATAAGCTGTCATCAGTATTGCAGTTTGACCGAGAATTTTAGGCATTTTAGTTTGCTTTGCATATAGAAGTATGAAACACTAAATATAGTGCAATCACATCACAGTATCACATCGTTAGCAATTTGGTATTCTATGGCCACATCTCATGGTATCAAGCCGTTCTACGATGTCAACGTCACACAAGAGGAGGTGTACGACGTGTGCCGTCGCCACCGCATTCTGCCCCAGCATTACCAGTGCTATTGGCGGCTTGTCGCGCTGGCAGAAGTCAACTCGACGGAGTTTCGCTGGCGACTCTTCCACTGCCGGAGCTACGAACGGGCCACGGACGAGATCTTAGCGCTCGCGTCGCGCGGCATTGACGATCAACCTCTGCCCAAGTGGTCCGACGTGGCCTAGGCGGCAATCGGGCATAGATGGCTCGATACGCCCCCTTGGCAACAGGGGCACGTATCGGCCTATCCAATCGGCAACCGAGAGCAAGCACCATGACCAAGCAAGTCCGACACGTTTACCCCGCCGAGATGGTCGCCCACCTGTGGGCGCACCGCTCGCAAGACTCCGCCCGCAACGGTGGAGGTAACTTCTACTTCGAGGGAGATAGCATCTACAGTTACGGAACGCACTTTCTTATCGCTCGACACGTCGAAACCAAGCGAGGCCGAGTGGTTCTGTTAACTACCCGCGGTTACAGCGCCACCACAGCGCGGCACAAATCGCTTGTGCTCCGCGCCTGCCGCCATCTGACCATATTTCACGTTCAACACCCCACCGATTCTGACCGCAAAGCCCAATTCGACGAGTATCGACAACGCTACTTGGACCTTGCCCGCAAGTACTCCAGGGCGCGAAGCAACAGACCGTGGATTCTCGGCCGTCTGCGCGATCTGGTTGAGGAAGCAAACCGTTTCGCCCAATTCTTCGGCCTCCGTTCTCGGCTGTCCCTGCCCGATGATCTATCGGCGATGGAGGCAGAATGTCGGGCCATCGAGCAACGCGAGCGTAAGCGAAAGCAACGGGCAGAAGTCAGACGCCAGCGGGAAGCGATGGAGGGCATTCAACGCTGGGTTCACGGGGAGGCCGATTCCTGCCGCAGCGATGGCCCCATTCGGTTACGGATCAAGGGTGACGAATTACAGACCTCGCGGGGTGCCCGTGTCCCTTTGGAACATGCCATCAAGGCGTTTCGGATTATCAAGCGATTGCACGACAAGGGTCAAGCCTATGAGCGAAACGGCCACACGATACACCTGGGCCATTTCCCTCTTGACGCTGTTGACGCCCAAGGCAACGTGACGGCCGGTTGCCATCACGTGGAATGGCCGGAAATCGAACGTATCGCCATTCGCGCGGGCTTGAACTGACCAGGGAGCAAACCATCATGTATGACCTTGACGCAGCCACCCCGGAAGAGGTCCCCGCCATCCTCGAAGCCATTGCCAGCCACTACCGGGAGTCTGCTGGCGAACTAGCGAGCGCTTGGCAGGACGGCAAGGCCGGTAAGGTATGGAGCGATTTCGCCACCATACTGGACCGCGCGGCCGAATCGTGCCGTAAGGCGATTTCCAAGAGATTCGGCCCCTAGCAACCCACAGGCGTTTGTCCGCTTCTGACCCGCAAGATTGTAAAGCATCAATATCCCCGGAAAAGCGAACCGCCGCAAAAGGACTTACGTCAATTCTCGTTGGAAACCAGAGGCTATAGACCCAAGCTACCCTTGAGGCAAGCGCCCATGAGACACGTCGCCCTCTATGCCAGAGTCAGCAAACGGAACGGAAAGCAGGATGTTCGATCCCAACTACCCGATCTTGAGCGGTGGGCAGCAGCCCAGGACCAGCCCGTCCGATGGTACAGGGATCAGTTTACGGGCCGCACGATGGACAGACCCGGTTGGAATCGGCTGCAAGCCGCCATCGACGCCGGGGAGGTCTCCACGATCGTTTGCTGGCGTTTGGATCGGTTGGGCAGGACAGCAAGAGGACTGACGGCTCTGTTCGATGATCTGCTCAAGCGGAAAGTCGGGCTTGTCAGTCTCCGGGACGGTTTGGATCTCACAACCCCCGCCGGTAAGCTGATGGCCCACATTTTGGCGTCCTGCGCCGAGTACGAGACCGAAATCAGGGCTGAAAGGATTCTTGCCGGGCAAGCCGCCGCGCGTGCCGCCGGCAAGGTATGGGGAGGCGGAAAGCCCGGTCGGCGCGTGACCTTGACCGTGGAGAAGGAACAGACAATCAAGCTGCTCCGCGAACAAGGCAAAGGCATATCGGAGATTGCGCGCGTAGTCGGCCTAAGCAGACCGACCGTCTACCGCGCGTTGAGCTAATTGCCCGCTTCCGATCCCCGTATCGATCCCGCCTGATGGCTCTGGCTTCCTCTCTATCGCATCGAAGCCCTCGACGTATCAATGGTCGTCGAGAGTATGGACGCCACAGCATGCATCCTACGCCACCATAGTCCGTGCCCGCCTTCCCCGTTTCTTGACTCTCCGGTGGCTCGATCCTGTCGTTTGTGACGACAGCAGCCCACCAGGGTGGGGTTAAATATGCCGTAAAAACCGGTTGTGAGGGCGGGCGGGTCGGCACGGCCCTATCGAAACTGGCTGGTGCGTTTTTTGGGGGCCGGTCTGTTTCAAGCGTTGACGCGGCAATTCACAAGGGCCGCCACCATGAATGGTGGTTTCCCCGGAGAAACCACCCATCGCAACTACGCTCTGCCCAGGATCGCCCCATACCATAGTCGTCCAGCCGGCCCCGGTCAATTGAGTATTGAACGTCTGCCGCCGGCCCGTCGCCAAGCGGGGGCCGGGGGCGGGGGCAACGAGGCCGGTCGGCAGACTATTGCTCCAGGGACGTGTCACCTGGATACGTGTATGCATCGGGCAATTGCTCTTCGATTTGGATAAGCCGTTGTTCAACCGTCTCCGATTGTACGTCCAACTCATGCGCCAATCGGCGGAGCCTTTCGTACTCTTGGATGAGGGAGTCTTCGTCCATCATAAAACGCGCTGCCACCGGCCCGACCCCGTGGGGGCAGACACAGCAGTCAGGGCCGGGGCAATCGCAAACCTCCAAGTGTGATCTTCATGGCAAGGGAACATGCGCCTAACCATGCTTCCCTGTGGGTGTCGGCAAACGATAGGACAAGATGTCCACAACCCCGGACGACGACACGATAGCGGCCGTCTTCCTGCCGCCCTTCGTCGATTGTTCGCCAGCCGAGCCATTCAAGTCTGTGCCGTTCGGTAGTCATGGGCGCAAACAAAAAAGGGAATGCCGAACCAAGCACTGCTCCAGCAACCCCGACCAAGGGGTCCAGATGAACAGCGCAAGGCCGGCATTCCCTTCTCGGGACGCGGCTTGCACTGCTTCATCTGGTCAAGGGCTTTTGGCCCAGGTTGGTCGTTTTGCTGGAAGCAGCTTTGACGCCAATGGCGTCGATTCAGATTGTCGCCCAGTATTCTACCCCATCCTGTTTCGATTGGAAATAGGGGGCTACAACCGGCCCGCCGTAGCTCCCGGTGAATGGCAGCTATAGCCCGACGGACGAATCGTTCGGGTGTTCGCTCTTGACAGCGGTCAAGGGAGGTCACGGTCTGCGAGCAGTTGAATGGGCGAATTCGGCTCCGTTGCGGGATCGCGAGTGACCTTTCCGGAGACTGCGCCGCCCGTCGCCCCGTCGCATCCCCAGGCCTTGTCCGCCATTCGGCCCCATCAAGGCCAACGTCCAGCGGCCGGCCACCCTCTTGGCGGAAGCGTCTGTTGAAGAAGGACCCTACCGCCGCAGCCGTGACCAAGGAGGGCTTGCTCCGTGGCGGCTCGCTGCGCAAGCCCACCTCGGTTCCCCTTCCCACCACGACCTAGACAACATTGTCTGCTCAGATCCTTGACATGGAAGAACACTTCCTCTAGACTCTCTGTGATACGGATACGTCCCTCGCTTCTTCGGGAGGGGCGACGTCGAGACGGGACAGCGCTAGACGTGGTCGACGGCGTAGGAGGGCAGAATCGTGGCAATGATCCGTGCGGTCGAGGGAGTACCCCGGGAAGGCTGGTATGTCCTTGTTCGCTATTCCCTGGGGTTGCTGCTTGTGGTGGCTGCGGGACTGAAGGCATACGAGTTAGTTGCCTTTCCCGTCTCGCGAGGCGGTTTTCTTCAGGCCCCGCTCTTTCTTGTCGCGGTCATTCAATTCGAGTTTCTTCTTGGATTTTGGCTCTTTGCGGGCGTGTTTCTACGGACGAGTTGGATCGTCGCTGTTTTCTGTTTCGCGTCGTTCACTGTCGTGACGCTTGTTCGCGCGCTGGAAGGAGCTACGTCGTGCGGTTGCTTTGGACGAGTTGTTGTCAATCCTTGGATTACGTTGTCCGTGGACTCCGTCGCGGTGGCTTCGCTGTTGATATTTCGTCCCAGGGAGAGTGAAGATCGGGGTACTTGGCGTTGTGGTACCGACACCATTCGTCCGCATTCTTTGGGGGCTCGCTTTGTCGTCTGGGGCGGTGGCCTAGTTATGCTGGCATGTCTCGGTATCATGTTGCTTGGGCGAAATGGTTTCGGTTTCCCAGGCACAGGGCCCGAGCGGCTCGCGGCCTGGCAAACGATGGCACTCTTGACACCTGCGGAGTGGCAGGGGAAGCGATTCCCCCTGCTTGAACAGCTGGATGCTGGCCCGCAACTCGCGAACGGGGGCTGGTTTGTCGTTTTGCATCGTACCGGCTGTCCGTCGTGTCAAGAGCTTCTGCGGCGTTTCGAGCAACCACTCGACGTCCATGTCTCCACGTATAGACTCGCTTTGCTCGAAGTGCCGCCGTTAGGAGATGGAGAGTCACGGGCTATCTCGTGGCCGCAGGGTTGTCTCTCTGCCAAACTTGATCGAACGTGGGACTGGCCCGCTCCGACTCCAATGGCGTTCCTGGTGCAGGATGGGGTTGTCAAGGCGGCGTTTACGGACCAGGACCTTGTGCGCATGTTCGGCCTTGAAGGGAATTAGACGCCCACGCGAACCGTACGCAGTCCCGCAGGGAGCATTCACGCATTGGTCAACCCTGGCAAGATGAAATGAGTTTGCGTGAGGCTTCGCTGGGACGACAGAAGTGGAAGAGGTGGTTTGACCGATGAAGGTAAGAAGGCTCGTTATCGGAACCGTCGTTGGCTGCTGTGTAGTTCTGGCGTGTTGGTTGCTTTACGATGGCGTTGCCCGCTTAAATGGCGTATCAGTTCGGCCAGGCGTTGTTCGTGTTGACTCCCACACGCCGCGTGATGAGAAGGCCGAGCCGAGCAATTTTGTGGAGGTGGTGAATCCCACGAACTCGTCCGTTCGGCTGCTAGGAGTCTCGTCCTCGTGTGCGTGTATCAGCGTTGGCGATTGGCCTCGAGAGCTTGGGCCGCACCAATCGGTCAAGATCCGTTGGAGCGTGAAGGGGTCATTCACGTCAGATCAGAAGATTTGGGTGTTCACCGACTGGCGGCCTACTCCCGTGCTGGTTCAGGTGATTCGCCCAGCCTCTGGTTGAAGGTAGGATAGAGCGAGACAAGCGGACCATACCCAGCCGGGGAGCCAACTGTGCTCTGTGGCCTGCGATGACTGTCCCGACATAGCTTACAACACTGACGAAAAAGGATACTTTATCGTACGATTTGCTTTTGGTGTCCTTGTGACAAAGTCCCTCCTTCGGCAATTCAGTTCGAGTACGACACCTCCCCTGTGTGACGAGGGGGAATGGAGTCTGGCCAAAGTAGTTTCTTTCACGGTTTGGTGTCCTATAGCTCGTCTTCGTATAGAGCGATGATCGGTTTGGTTCATGGCTTTTAGAGAAAGGAGCGTGAAATGTCTCGTATTCTAGGCGTGTGCTTGCTTTTGGCTGCGGTGATGTTCTTTCCGGGAACGACTGAGGCGACCTGCCAGGACACGGGTGGGCTTTGTATGAGCGAGTCGCCTTCTAATTGCACATCGAACGGCGCGTGCGCGCCAGGCTATGGGTACTCGGGGACTTGTACGTGTGCTATCTACGCGCCCAAGACCTCTTGCTCCTGTAACTGAGCACATAGTGCTCGAGCTACCCAGGGCGTTTGATTGGTTCTTTACGAGCCAAGCATAGCCCGGACAGCCCCCCCTGATTGCCACGCTATCTACCGCAAGGCAAATGGGCAGTGGCTAGAATGGAGCATTTGATACCCCAGCAACAAGCTCCGCAAGGCTTGTTGCTGGGGTGACATGGCCTGGGCAACTGAGAACACCACCATTCTCGCAATTGGGCCGAAGCCTGTTTCATCTGAATAACCATATCCAATCCGCATGAGTATGACATGGAATCACCATTCTGTTTGCCTCTTCTAGTGTGCGTCGCACTCTTGTCCGGCTCAACGACCACGCAGGAGCGGGCGACACTCCAGCAGAAGATCCGCGAGTCTCACGCAAGGATTCAGGAACAAGTATTCGAGAACGTGGCCGTCGACGTTCGAATGAAGAATATACGTTTGCCTAAAGGTGATATTGAACTAGAGAAAGACCGTTCCTTTGTGATCCGCGGTGGAGACAAGATGCTGAGGGATGGCAAAGATATCCTGGCGTCCAACAAGGATTACCGGTTTCGGATCAATGATCGCCAGACTGGCAGGCAACTTGGGTATTTGGAAGGAAAGAGACAACCGAATGCAGCCGCTGAAGCGTACGAGGCCCAGGTGGCATCACTTGTCCTGGCCTCGATGCTCTTTGACGATCGTCCGCTCGTGGAGGCGTTGGAAGACGGTGAGTTTGTCGTGGACTCGATCCGGGAGGATACCGGCATGACGACGATCACAGGGAAATGGAAACATGGCTCTGACACGTTCGATGATATCACAATCCAACTCGACCCGAATAATATGTATGTTTTGTTTCAACGGAAGTGGCACAAAGCCCGGGGTCGGTTAAGCAACAGT